>JAQIBZ010000072.1 GCA_027858815.1 Desulfobacteraceae bacterium | reverse complement strand
AAGAATGAAAACAGCCGGGGTGTTTATCTGGCCAGATCTTATTATTGTGAAACCGGCATATCCTATATGCTAAAACGTCTGAAGGATCGCTTGCAGGGAAAAACTTATTTTCGTATAATGGATTAATTTGGTTATCAACTTCTCTCAAGTTGATTTTAAAATCCAAAATTTATACAATCTTCGGCAGGCACGGTGGCCTTGCCCTACGAGGTTTTGCGATAATCTTCGTAGGGTCGGCCACCGTGCCGACCGGTCGAATGACGACTTAACTTAACCGAAACAGATAACCAGGTTCCCGAATACCCATTGACTTAGCCTTCTGGTCATTGCAGTTACCTGATAGCCGAGTCTTTCGAGAATCTGCTGTTCCATCTGCACGATAGTATCTTCATCATCAACAAACAGAATCCGTTCACTGCCTTAATGTCCCCCCGTTTTTGACTTCAAGGTGAACTGTTCCCTTTATGAAAAACGGACTTCAGGGGAGCGGCTGAGATGTTTAATATATTTAATTTACAATAAAAAAACCGGAGCCCTCCTTATAAAAAAGAACTCCGGCAGTCAATATGAAGTGGCAGCCCTGCTACCATGTCTCTATTTTGTATTTCTTATTTAGATGCATATTCCATAAGAGATTGAAACTGACATGAATATATGCCTTTGGATCTATATGCGGTCCTTCGACCTTAGGGCATAAATCCTTCTGCCTTCCCTTTTATTCAAGAAACTCATCAAGTCAAGAAAGTTAACTAAAACAAAGATTTAGGCCAGTGGCTTTGCGTCCCACCCTTTCGGAATGGTTTGCCTTTCACTTATTAATAAAATAAGCATCAGCGAATTGTTTGGCAAGTTTTCAGGCAAAATAATTTTAATTTTTTTTACACAATTATTTGTTGTTATCCATTTGCTCTGAATACCCCCAGTTCCAGACTCTTACAGAGTCCTTACCGGATAATGGCACAACCTGGCAGGTCATGTCCGGCAGGCTTAAGATCGAGCGGGAACCGCTTTCTTCTATCAGACTGATGGTTTCCGCCAGCCCATCACCATAACCCGCAATATCCCCGGCACAAAAGATTCTGTCAACACCCTGTTCTTTAAAAATCTCAAATGCTTCTTGAACCGGGGCCGGTGTTGCATGAACATCACTGATGAGTCCAATCTTTTGAGTCATTTTTCAAGCCGTGAAAGCATTAACAATTGTCTTATAATTCAAATATTTGGATAATAGGAGAACGTCATATAATTAAAAAGCTCGGCAGCTGTCGTAACCCCGGACATATCAGAATCAATGGCACTGTTATTGCCCAGCACTTGCCCGTGACCGATGATTTCAGGCGTCATTTGCCGGGAGGTGTCATCAACAATAAATGACGATTTCCACACAACAGAGGGCTGGCCGTTCACCCCGCTATAACCCGGATCGTTTTCATCTTTGGTATAACTGTCATTGTAATCAAACGAGACATTGGCTTCGATAAAAATTGATATTTTTTTCCCATCATATTTTTGAGGTATCTGCCAGACAATGGCATGAACCTCACCGGACGGGGTGGCACCGGAAACCGCATCAATATCCACACCCTGATTTCCGGGGCGGATACCTGCCCATACCGGCAAGGCACCAGGGCGTTCATCAGCAAACATCCATTTGTTCTCTCCCGCCCCCTGAGTCACAAAAACAGTTTCGCGATCACCGGTCACGGTTTCCACCCATACTGCCAGCTGAGGATATTTAGTACCCAACAGCCAGGGATAATGCTCGGTATTAAAGGAAAGAGAAATTTCCATGTATTTATGGTGTGTATCAACGGTCTTTTGCTCTTTTAATCCGGAGCAGTGGACCAACAAAAACACAACCAGAGGAATAAAAAAAATAACTTTTTTCATATTTAATTCCTTTGCTTATAAAAGATTCCAGCCATTTAGAGATTAATCGGTTTTACTCACCAAAATACTTTCCTTCTCAATTTTATCACAAAATGCCTTTAATCTCTGCTTTCCATAATCACTGTCAATGGTATATGATTTAAGGGAGTGCCTGAGAATAAGCCAGGAAACCAGCCTGAAAATCCAGATCAGAGGAAGCTCATGATAATTACTGGAAACGCCTAAGGTAGAAACACGTATTCCGCCGGATTTTTGAATCTGCCGGGTCATAGAGATAAAAATAAGTTCAAGTTCAAATATTTTTAACGGCGGGCCGCCAAAAGTGGCAAAGGCACCCACCGGTTTATGTTCCAAACCGTTAATCTGTTTAAGGTATCGCGCAATCGGGTATGAGGTATAGGCCCACTTGGGGCCGCCGATACAGACATAATCGAATTCTGACACATCCGAATAATCAGGCGACTGGATCGCTTCTTCCGGCTGATAATAATTTTTTACCCACCAGCGGTAAAAAGACGAACTGATTAATGAAAGGCCAATCAAAGGATACTGATAAATCTGCCTGAAAAGAAGATTCCAGCAGCTTTTCCGGTTCACAACATCAATACGGTCTGTTTTTACAATATGCCCGCGTAATTTAAGCTCTTGTGCAATGCGGTCAGCCAATTTTTCGGTAAACCCGGTTCGGGAGTAATAGGCAATCAAAATTTTCATAGCAACTCAGGTCCGATTTTTAATGCTTCATGTTCAAAATATAAAAAAAATTATTGGGAAATGGGACACTCCTTGATTATTGCTCCTATTTATTTGTAAAAGTTTCTTAAGATTCAGACCTCGGAAAGCCTGAATTTAACAAAATGTGATAATTGTTTATAATATAGCTACTTGGAGCATCCAACAATGATTAATTGGACAATCACAACTGGATATTTACGGTATAGAAATGGGACATATTATCATATAAATAACTTATTTTTATATATTTAATGTTAAATATTATGACATTTTTTTTGTTTTTGTGATAACTTCATTTATAAACATGCTATATTGAGGTTTTAATCATGCAAAAACAAAAAAGTCTGTTTTCGGATATACCATCCCAAAAAAGATAAATACACAAAAATGATTGGTACGAATTTATCTCTGGTTTTTAACCGTAGAAATAAGCATTTGGTCACTTTTAAAAATCGTGATGTCATTATTAAACAGGTTGATCTTTCTGACAAACCCTCAAAAAAATTACTTATTATTGAGGCTGTTCAATTGGGAGCGGTTAAGTCCCGATTGGCTGAGGCATTAAATATCAGCAGACAAACCATAGACAGTTATATAGGGAGCAAAGAACGATTTGGAACAGAAGGCCTGTTAGGGGGTTACTGCCGACCTGATAATCCTGGACATGATCATGGAGCCGGGTATCGATGGACTTGAGACTTATAAAAGGATTCTCCGGATAAAACCGGGCCAGAAAGCCGTTATTGCCAGCGGATACTCTGAATCGGGGCGAGTGCTTGAGGCACAGCGGCTCGGTGAGGGGCTCTACATAAAAAAGCCATATAACTTAGAGAGCATCAGTGTTGCCGTTCGAACGGAGCTGGATGCTTAAGGGACGCGGAAATACCACATCTTTTCGTGTTGTTATCCCCCCCCCCTCGCCAATGACCTGTCAACGAAAACCAAATTTTTCCCGGCCATCAGAAAAAGCCACCATCTTGAAATGGGAAAAATTCATTGTTATTATTAGTAAAGTATAATAGTTATTTTACTCCTGTTAAATATAAAAAGGATTTTAAAATACTGTAATGGAAGTATTAATTGCAGATGACGGACTGACTATCCGCCGGCTGCTGGAAACATATTTGACAAAATGGGGCTATGATGTGGTCTCTGTTTCAGACGGCAATGCAGCTTGGAAAGAACTTCAGAACCCCGATGCGCCCCGGCTTGTTATCCTCGACTGGCTGATGCCCGGCATGGACGGTGTGGATGTATGCCGGAAAGTAAGGCAATTGGAGCACGGCAACCTGCTTTATATTATCATTTTCACATCTCTTGAAGACAAAAAAGACATAGTGACCGCCTTAGACGCCGGTGCAGATGATTTTATTATCAAAAGTTTTGACAAAGATGAACTCCAGGCCCGGGTTAAAGTTGGAGAACGGGTTGCACGCTTAAAATCCGAACTTGACAGCCGGGTCAAAGCCCTTGAAGAATCCATGGCCCATATAAAACTGCTTCAGGGAATCCTGCCCATCTGCATGCATTGCCACCAAATCCGGGATGACAAAGAAGTCTGGCAACGACTGGACAAATATATTGCCGAACATACGGATGTCATGCTCAGCCATGGTCTCTGCCCGGATTGTTATAAAAAACACTATCCGGAATTTTTTGAAAACTCCGAAATTAAATCATATAAATAGCTAATTCAGTTATTTTAGCCCTCCTTATTTTATTCAAAAAAAGGAATGTCATAATGCAGGATCTCACCAGAGCACAAAAAGCCCGGGTCGCCATTCGGTCATTTAAAACCATTGCCTATGCCCTGGCGTTAAGGGGTTTTTACAGACCTTCCGGTAAAATGGGACAAACACTGGCCGACTGCCTCATCACCCTGAGTCCTGAAATTTATGGCAGCATGAACGATCCCCGGGTGGTGGAACTCAGCGGACTGGAATATGTGATCGACCGTCTGCCCCGCGGAATTGAAGAGTGCACGCGCATTATTTTAACGGAAGAAGAGCAATTCGGAGACAGCTCGTTTGAAAAGATTGTTCCCTTAAAAAGGCGGCGCAGCTGTTACCGGATCAGTGACAATGAAATCTGTTTTGTGATCACCCGTGGAATGAGTGAAATCTATGATATCCTGACCCACATCACCTTCCTGAATCTGGAGGCCAAAAAAATCTACGGCCGCATGACCGATGAACTCGGGCGGACCCCCAACGAATGGAAGGATCTGGAGAAAATCATTCCCCGCATCGACTCTCTGACCAAAAAGGAAGCAGAAGAAGCCATCTGGGACCTGTCCCTCATCGTTGGCCGATCTTATCATGAAACCAAAATTGCTTATGAATCTTTAGAAAAAAATAAAAACACATACAACAGCAACAACAGTCTTTTTTCCCTGATTTACCATCTGGGCAAACGGGTGGAGGCTGAGCAGCAGGACTTTGAGAATTTCCTCATTGTCCACCTGACCCCGTCGCTGATGAACATCATCGCTCACCAGCGATATGGCGAACAATGGGCCGAAGACATCCAGAAAAAACTCGTGGCGTTAAACCTTCAGAAACGCCCCCTGCATATTATCAGCGCCAACCTCCACAGTGTGATGAACCTGGTTTACGGACATGGGGCAACTGTTGCCTGCGGAAACCATAAGGCAAAAACAGATGATGAATTATATAACTTTATTCAATGCCTCAAGGACCAGCGCGCTGATATTTTAAATTTTGCCGAAAAACATGGATTTTATGAACTTCCTGATCGCTCCGGAACACATATTGACTGCCAGATTATTGATACCGCCTGTCTCGATGACGTGGCGTTTCATTCGGACCTGAAGCTCAATATGCCGGACAAAGGAGAAGAAAAGCCGGTTATTCTGATCATGGATTACGCGTTTGGTGCCCAGGCATTTGAAGTCATGGACCGCCTGCTGGAGCCTTTTGCCCAGGACAAGAAAGAACCGATGAATGTCCGGTCCATCTCCGTGATGGGCAAAGCCGGCATCCTGGTCGGAAACAAGGGCGACATCATGCTGGCCACCGCCCATGTTATTGAAGGCACATCAGATAATTATATTTTTGATAATGATCTGGCCAAAGAAGACTTTGATCCGGATATTAATGTCTATGCCGGCCCTATTATCACCGTGCTGGGAACCTCCCTGCAGAACAGGGATCTGCTGGAAAAAGTACAGTCCGGGTGGAATACCATCGGCCTGGAAATGGAAGGCGGGCATTATCAGCGAGCCATCAGTGCTGCTATCATAAAAGGACACATCTCCAAAGACATAAAAGTCCGTTATGCCTACTATGCGTCTGATAATCCGCTGGCCAGCGGGCAGACCCTGGCAGCCGGGGAAATGGGGGCCGAAGGCGTTCGGCCGACGTATATGGTGACCAAAGTCATACTCGAAAAAATCTTTTCATAAAATGGCGTTGTCAAAAGTCCCATCTACTGCGTTGCATCGGTTTTTCATTTACTCTTGCCAGTTATAATTGCCGGGCCGGCAAAAATTGCCAGACTTCGCAAAGAAGCAGTCCTGATGAACCTGGACCCGAACATCTGGTTCCCCCTCAGTAAAAATGTCATTTTTAAGCATGATTTTTCAATCCATTCAGGAGTGTTTTTGCGTCAGTATATTAAAAGCCTCCTGGATTTCCACGAACTTTTTCTGGGCCAGCTCCTGAAACTCCACCCCGAGATGGGCGACCTTGTCCGGATGATACTGCTGTGCTGCAGACCGGTAAGCTGCCTGAATCTCTTCTAAAGACGCATCCGGTGGTACACCCAGTATTTCATGTGGGCTCCGGGATGCAGCCTGGCCATTTCCGGTCTGGCGTGTGTCTGCATTGCCCTGCCCGGACGATGTATCCGCCCGGGGACCGCTGTCTGAGCCTTTATTTTGAAAAAACAGACGCCCCAACCGATATAAAAATTTCGGCAGCCTTTTATACCGCAAATAATAAGCCAGCAGCCCCACCACGAAGGTATCATCCAGCCAGCCGAGCAACGGAATCACATCCGGAATACCATCAATGGGACTGAGGATATAAAGCAGAACCAGGATCACTATCAGTATAATCCAGAATATATTCATCGTTTCTTAAGACCTTAATGTTGCGACTATCCGAAGCGGGTTTGATAAAAGATTCAAAGCCGAGACAATGGACGTGCAGACAATATCTGCTGCCTGCAGCGTTTGGGCCGAGGCCCCTTCCTCCAGAATCACGGCAATTCCTAAGCCTGAAGCCTTGAGCATCAGCTGGTCATTTCTGCCGTTTCCGATGCTCACCGTATTTTCAGCACCAAGAGCCTGAACATATGCCAGTTTGCCTGATTGTTGATCTTTATCAGCAAGGATGCTTAACGTACATTCAATGCCTTCAAGCCCTGATTTTGCTTTTCCAAATGTATCTGCAGTTAACACATGCAATGAAATCAATTTTGAAAGTGCCATTAATGCTTCCCGGACACCATCAATCAGAATTCCGTCAACAGCAAGGGTGCCGTTATAATCCATCACAAGGTATTTTAATTCCAACTCTCCATAGTCGGGAATTGATATATCCATCACTTTCATCTCCTGTTAAAAAATATTTTTTTTATCCATATCTCTTCCAAATAACTCATTCATAAGCGTTTGAAATGATGGACGAGTTATTCTCTTATACAGTGGTGATTCATCACCATGAAAAGCTTTTTATTATAACTGGTATAAAAATCTCCTCAGATATAAATATAAAACCCTCCTTAACTTAAGGGCAACATATATTATGTGAAATAAATTTTTAAAAAATCTAAGCCTAAAACTTCTTGACAATTCGGCCTGCGACGATTTAAAAATTGAGATTACGAGAATATACTCACAAGGAAATCCCTCGTAAAAACAACTAAGACAACCGGTATAACAGGTTTTATCTCCTTTTTCATAGGTGTCGAAAAAATTATTTCAATTTTTTTCACCGCATTAACCATTGGAACAAACAAGAAATTATAACTCAAATCACTGAAAGGATAAAAAATGAAAAAAGTTGCAGTTGTGGCATGTGGTGCATACATGGATAACGGTTATGGCTGTCCCGGCGAATGGCGTTGTCTGAAAGCCGCTGCTATGGGAGAAGGTTCATTCGAAGAAGAATCTTCAGTACTGGCTTTTGTAAAATGCACTTGTCCGGGTCGATCAACAGTTGCAAATGTCGGAATGGCAATCAAAGCACTGGAAATGAAACCGGATGCTATCTACTTAAGCTCCTGCCTGGTAAATGCAAAACCAGGCTGCCCATACACCACCCCTGAGGAACTGGCTAAAAGTATTGAAGGTAAAACCGGCATTAAAGTTATTATGGGCACTCATGACTATAAATAAAGATACCGGTCAGGACAATGTGCGGGTCCCGGAAGCTGTTGCGAAAAAGCTTAACCCGAATTTTTTATGAATAAATCAGAAAAGCTGTAAAAATCAAAAGTCTTCAATCAAAAAAAATTACAAAAACGGATAAAAAAAACGTACCCATTCACGGGGTCGAAATTATCAAATTTTCGTAAACAATTGACTTGTAAGCGTTTATAGGGTGCCGCAGATGCGAGACGCCGGGCACGAAGACGTACTTGTCGTACTTCAAGTGCCCGGGAACAAAGCAGATGCGGTGCCCTGTGAACGCTTACAAAAAAACAAAAAAAATCCGGGTATATCGATAAAATCAATACACCCGAATTTTTTTTGAAAAAGGGATAAACGGCTAAAAAATATTAACCGGCAAATACTCTTAGAATACGCCCAGCGGTCTAAGGAATGTCACTCGGGCAGGTTCTACCATCATCTTCTGATAAGCCTCATCAACATTGCCCCCAATCGCGGAAAAAGGACTTGAGACAACAAAAAAGACCGTTCCCGTCACTAAAGATACAAATTGAAGCGGTCTCACCACTACAAAATCCGCAGCCATGAGTTCTCCACAATTATTAATAGGGTATTGTAGATTTTTTGCAATTGCTGAAGACCCGAACGGGACCACCATTAAAGATACGGCTATTAAAAGAATAATTATTTTTTTTCGTCCGGTCATGCGCAACCTCCTTTAAATAAACCCGAGTATAATTTTCCATACGGTTAAAGAATAAGATACCAAATTCTTTAATAAAATAAACTGTTCAACAATGCCTGTCAAGGAACAATCGTATGGCGAACTAAAATTATTGTATCCTGTTAGTGAAGCCGGCCTTCATCGCCGGGCAGGACACTCACCGGAACGCCTTCATAGGGTGTTCTTCTCTTTGATTTATATGATTTCGGATCACGCATGGTCTTTAAAATTTCAATACTGTCTTTCATCCCTTTATAATATCGGGCCATTTCCAATGCCATCCCGGTCATATGCGCCATTGCCTGAACAAAATTCACATCATCTAATGTAAATTCCCAGGGTTCTCCCGTATAAACTCTTAATGCCCCAATAATATGTCCGCCCGCAACAATAGGCACGGCAAGAATGGATGCAATCCCCTCTTTCACCGCTTCCTCAGGGTATTGAAGTCTCGGGTCATCTTTAACATCATAAATCGCAATTGGTCCTTCCTGCAAAGACTGAGCAATGGACGTCAACGCACTCACCGGCCCCTTGTGAATATACTCATTGCTCAATCCGAATGAACCCGCCACTTCCAGTTCATTGGTGCTTTTGTTAAACAGAAACACAGTGCAGCCCTTGACATCCAAGGCTGTTTTTATGCTGTCCACTGTCAGCAGCACTACTTCCTGTGGATCCCGGGAATGAGAAATAACTGTTGTGACTTTCAGAAGGGTTTCATAATTTAAAAGTTGTTTTTTCATGATACCTCCTTAACAGGCTATTGAAAACCTATTACGCTTGTCAATACAGCGTTAAAATCCAGCTCAAAATACTCATTTATAGACATAAACTCCGCTTTTTCGCTGAATTTTGCCTTGTCTTGACTACGATCATCACGTTTTTCAACAGCTGTTAAATTTAAATTAATTAAATTAATTGAAGCACCTTGCCTGCTTCCGGGGGTATTGCACTTTTTCCCGGAAGCGTATCAGGATACATTTGAGGTTCATCCGGGGACTCCTTTGCTCTATTTATTATGATGGTTTAAAAAAATATTTCACAACACATCTCCACGTCGAATATTGTCTTTGTGCTACTTTGATAAGCAATAACGATAAAGAGAATTTGATTATGAAGCACATATTTAAATATGTGCACAAACAACAGCGGGAAATGAATTTGCAAAAGAAGTTCTTTGGTGGACAATCAGAAAAGAAAACAATTGAATTTACCGGAGTAAATGAAATCCAAAAGATTTATAAAAATTATATCAGGATAAATTAACAGAATCAACGACAACCTTGATGGCGTCATAAAAAATCCTGCCTCTTCGGCGATTCAAATCCCAACAGCGTTGAAAACGGATATGATGTGACCAGTCGAAATATGGCAATTTTTAATGTCGGTACACCGGACGATGACAATATTTACTACCAAAGCTGGGCGGCCAAGACAAAATGGGGATGCCCCAGTGTATTACTGGAAATCCCATGGTTGATCATGCTCGCCGAAGGAAGTGGCGCAAATGACGGCCTGGTCAGTGTTAACAGTGCTAAATGGGGAACTTTCCGCGGTGTTGAAGATGCAGCATGGTGGAGTCCCGGATGTGACCATTTAAACATTGTCGGTATGTTTTTTGGAATAACTCCCGGATTTGATGCACCTGATTTTTATGTTGATATTGCCAGTGAGCTGAAAGGCTGGAGATATTAATTAATCCTTCCACCCACTTTTAGAATATAATCAAAACAAACCTTTTAATTGCCCGCCGATAGACTTCATTTCTTCCTTAACATTGCCCAACCCATCACCGAGTCCTTCAAATTCTTTTTTTAACAAGTCGAGCGTATCTTGTGAAATGACCTGGCTATACAATTCATCTAAAACCATCAATACCGCCTGGGCCATATCTACACCGTTTTGTTTTTCACCGATATTCCTTAAATGGATCTCGGAAATAGTTGTCGTGGCGATATCTCCCCCGACTAAATCAGCAGATGTTTTAATTTTAATATTTTTTAAAAGCAGATCCCGAATGATGACTTTTTTTCCGTCCTTTTTCTCTACCTTTTTTTCTCCGACTTTTTTTTCTGCTTTTTCAGGCTTTTTCATATTATCAATCATTGCACGGAAATTATCTGTCGTGCCCTTGATTTCATATGTAATCTCCGGGCCAATCACTTCAATACGATCAATAATAATTGTATCTTTTGTCAATGTGCTTTCATCAACATCAATAAGAATTGACCCGACAGTGATGGCATGCGGTGAAGAAAACCCTTCAGGGTTGCCCAGGATAAAATTCTCAAGCCCGGCCTGCGCCTGAAAAATAGAGACATCTGCTTTGTCCACCTGCATCTGAGTTTTCGTAACTTCCGGCCCATAGGTATTCACAGCGATTTTGACAATCGTGCCAAGATTAAAGATCGCGAGCATTAGAACAATAACCACAAATAATAAGATGCATACAAAGCCGATCAGCGACTTTTTCATATCAAATAATCCTCATAATAATCATCATCTAAAATTTTATTCATGGGCCTGAAAAAGAGGCGTGCTGATATACCGTTCCCCGGTGCTCGGCAAAATAACCACAATATTTTTATTCTCCGCATCAGGTCTTTGGGCAACCTTTAAAGCGGCCGCCACGGCCGCGCCGGAGGAAATACCACACAAAAGGCCCTCTTTTTTTGCCAGCATCCGCGCTGTTTCAAATGCTTCGTCGTTTGTTACGGTCACCGTTTCATCAATGAGCGACCGGTCCAGCACATCCGGAACAAACCCGGCACCAATTCCCTGAATCTTATGGGGACCGGGGCGACCACCGGATAAAACCGGTGAATCAGCCGGTTCCACGGCTATTGCCTTAAAATCGACTTTTCTCATCTTTAAGACCTGCGAAACACCGGTAATTGTTCCCCCGGTACCCACACCGGAAACAAAAAAATCCACCTGACCTTCAGTGTCATGCCAGATTTCTTCTGCCGTCGTCACCCGGTGAATAGCCGGATTGGCGGGATTTTTAAACTGATCGGGCATAAACGAATTTTGCCTTGATGCGACGATTTCCATTGCCTTTGCAATGGCCCCATTCACCCCGTCAGCACCGGGTGTTAAAACAAGTTCAGCGCCAAGATGCCCTAAAAGCTTACGCCGTTCCACACTCATGGTATCCGGCATGGTCAGACACAAGCGATATCCTTTAATTGCGCAAATAAATGCCAGCGCAATTCCGGTATTCCCACTGGTCGCTTCAACAATAAGGGATTCCGGGCCGATATTGCCGTCTTTTTCAGCCGCTTCAATCATAGCGGCGGCAATCCGGTCCTTCACACTTCCCAGAGGATTAAAATATTCCAGTTTTGCAAATATATTCGCCTTCAAACCCTTACCCAGGAAATTTAATCGAACAAGCGGTGTTGAACCGATGGTATGCCGGACGTTGCTGTAAATTTTCATGATGCGCCCCTTTTATGCCGGTAAATCAATGAAGGAGACTCAATCAACACCTGGGTATCTGAAGGAACCGATTCCGTGATCCAGACGTTACCGCCGATGACCGAACGCGTTCCAATCACCGTATCCCCCCCGAGTATGGTAGCACCGGAATAAATAATCACTTCATCTTCAATCGTGGGATGCCGTTTCCGGCCTTTCATTTCATCAATCTTCCCCTTGGGCACGGACAGAGCGCCTAAAGTCACCCCCTGGTAGATCCTCACATTTTTACCGATTTGTGCGGTTTCACCAATCACCACGCCGGTGCCATGATCAATGACAAACCGTTCATCAATTTCCGCCCCCGGATGAATGTCAATACCGGTTTCCCCATGCACATACTCGGACATCATTCGGGGAAGCAAAGGAACACCCAGGTGATATAACTGATGAGCAATTCGATATACGGTAACGGCAAACACACCCGGATAACTAAATATTATTTCATCATAGCTTTTCGCTGCCGGATCTCCCTCTGAAACAGCCAGAATATCCATTGCCAGCGTGCGCTGAAGCTCAGGAATCGATTCCAGTACTGCCAGCGCATTTTCATAACCCCGCTCCGTACAATCTGTGCATTCCAGGTTGAATTTAAAACAATCATGACGAATGCTTCTTGAGATTTGTTCAGACAGCATATCAAATAACTCAGCAGCTGTTTGTCCGACATAATACCGCAGATTGACCGGATCCAGCTTTTCATTGTTGAAATATCCCGGGAACAAGACTGACCGCAGTTTATGCAG
>JAQIBZ010000062.1 GCA_027858815.1 Desulfobacteraceae bacterium | reverse complement strand
TCTTTTCACTCGACAATCAATTGCCTTAAATTTGATTCCCGGCTTTCCGCGTCCTATATGATATCGCCGCTCAAACAGTTTGCTCCCTTTCTCCATGGAACCCCGGCGTACTTGGCTGTATTGCAATGGGTGTCGCCTGGGGTGTATTTGGCACTGGTTATGTTTAATTTTCAAGCTGTTTTGGTTGTATAATCAAAAATCAAGGTCCGACCCCATTTACCCTTTTCCTGAGCTTTCTGGATTATCCAGCACCTGCCGAATGATTTTGGCAATATCTTTCTTCATAATGGGTTTCATCACATAGGCAGAGACACCCATCTTTTTAGCTGTTTTTTCATCAACAAAGGCACTATGGCCTGTGCAAATAATAATCGGAATATCGGAACGAATATCCTTTAATTTTTCTGACAGTGTAACACCGGTCATCTGAGGCATGGTCATATCGGTTATTACCAGATTAAACTCGTGAGGTTTTGATTGAAACAGTTTCAATGCTTCTGCTGGATTTTGCCTTGTTTCAACCCGGTACCCGAGTCGTCCCAGCATTTGCCCGATCATTTTCACAATAGGTTCTTCATCATCAACAAAAAGGATCGTTTCGTGACCGCAAGGTACTTCATCAGGTGTTTTAACCGCCTCCACAGTTTGTTCAGCAACTGCAGGGAAAAGCATCGTGAAAGTGGTGCCTTTTCCGGGTTGGCTATCCACTGTAATAGCACCGCTATGGTTTTTGACGATACCGAGAACTATAGACAGCCCCATGCCGGAGCCTTTTCCAAATTCTTTGGTGGTAAAATAGGGGTCAAAAATTTGCTCGATGACTTCAGGATCTATTCCAGGCCCTGTGTCTTTTACAGTAATTTTAACGTATTCCCCTGCTTTTAAGTCCAAATGCCCGACAACAGCGTCTTTTGGTAAAAGTTCATTTTCAACAGTTATTTCCAGAATACCGCCAGTATTCTCCATTGCCTGGGCAGCATTTGTGCAGAGGTTCATCAGAATCTGGTTGATCTGGATCGGGTCAGCAAAAATTATGACATCTGATTCCGGCAGATGCTTACGAATTTCTATGGTGGATGGAATTGTTGATCGTAAAAATTTGAGTGCCTCATTAATAACGGTGATCGCCCCTATGGGTCTCAGATCCTGGTCGACCTTTCGACTGAAATTGAACAGTTGCTTGACAATGCCAGCCGCTCTCAGACCGGCTGCCTTGATCTCTTCAAGGGTGTCATGAACCGGGTTCCATTCCGGAATATCCTCAAGTGCCAGTTCCGCATTTCCTGTAATCGTGTAGAGAATATTGTTAAAATCATGAGCAACGCCACCGGCCAGGGTACTGATGGACTCCATTTTTCTTGCCTGGCGAAGCTCTGCTTCTAACTTCTTTGTTTTAGTGATATCCGTTGCAATGTGTATAATTTTTTCAAGATTACCATCTTTGTCGTTTATGGGAGTACAGGAAACCAGAAAAGTGCCGTCAAACGCCTCCATTTCCATCTCAACAGTTTCAAGAACACCTTTGCGAAGAAGCGCTTTCACCGGACATGATTCAGGCGGCTTAGCCGTGGTATGAAAAATTTCAAAGCATTTTTTTCCGATGAGCTGACCTTCAGTGCAACCCGTGAGGTTTAATATGGCTTTATTGGCTTTTGCAATGCCATGTTCAGGATCAAGTATTATTGTTGGCTGGCCGATTGACTGAAAAATGTTTTCCCATTCTTTTTTCGAGTCGATAAGCTGATCCTGGTACTGTTTCCGTTCGGTGATATCTCGGGAAATGCCGATAATCCCGGATGGCAAACCGCCTTTACCCCGAACAAAAGATGTCGTTAATTCAACCCAAACCAGGCTACCGTCTTTTCGAATTTGTTCAAGCTCAAGGATTCGGGAGCGATCAAATAAGACCCCGGATTCACCCTCGCTGTCGATTTCTTCAATCATAACGGAAACAGTCTTATTATATGATTCAGGAGTCAACACACGTTCTAAGGATATCTGCAAAGCCTCCTCCTGAGTATATCCAAGCAATTTCTGAATAGAGGGGCTGACATAGGTGAACCGTTGTTCCATATCCATCGTCCAGATAACATCGGATACATTGTCGGCAAAAAGCCGGTATTTTTCTTCACTTTCCCGAAGTGCCTCTTCTGTAAATTTTCGCTCAGTGATTTATTGTTCCAGTCGTTTGTTTATTTTAATTAAATCTCTTGTCCGGTCCTTCACGCGCCGTTCAAGTTCGGCGTGAGATTTTTTAAGCGTAGCCTCTATTCGTTTGCGCTCTCCAATATCGCGCACAATACCTCTAAACCCGATTGCTTCACCCTTTGAATTTTTTATTATGGACACAGATATCGCTACATCTATTTTAGTGCCGTCTTTCTTTAAAAACTCCCAATCAAATATTTTCGAAGGTTCCCCTGTTTTGTATACTCTATTAAATACCAAATATGCTTTTTCTGCAGCCGCAGAGGTCATATACTCACGGTTGTTCATTCCGATCAGTTCATCACGGGCATAACCATATATTTTGCACAATGAATCATTAAAGAAGGATAAATTTCCCGCAATATCTACCTCATAATACCCGTCTTCGATGCCGCTGAGAATATCTCGATATTGTTTTTCGTTTTGATTCAATATTTCATCAAATTGCATACTGTCATGAAGACTTTTTGAAAACTTTTTATCCCTCGCTTTCGATTCTTCGGAGGAAAGTTTTTTAGTCATGTAATCACCCTGAGGAAAAAGATTTAACTCTGACTTGGACCAGAGTTCATTATTACTTACATAATCATTAAAATATCATAAATCTCAAGCATATAAAAGATATTTTCCAAGAAATGGGGATGAAAATAATCCAGGTTACTTGCCACAATGCGCACTGCCAAAACCCTCCTCGTCAGTGAACCTTTAAATAGATACTCAAGACATTTGGTCACTATTTGGTAATCACAAAATATTCTGTTTAATAAATAAGAAAACTGTTTAATAGGATTATTGCCTATTAAACAGTTTATAGATTAATTGATAATTAAACTTATTAAATCATAATACTTGCGAATTCTGGTTTTTAAAAAGCAAGAATCAAGGTTCAATTAATTCCTATAGCATTTATTCCGAAATCTCTAATTTTTCCGGTTCACACA
>JAQIBZ010000052.1 GCA_027858815.1 Desulfobacteraceae bacterium | reverse complement strand
GAAGTTTCTATATCCTCCATTTTAGCATCAAAAATGAAGCTATTGCCCCGAAATAAGGCTATTTTTTATCAGAATATTGTTTATTTTTAAATAATTATCTTGGTCCGACCCCATTTGATCCCATTTGATCCATTTGATGGTTATCTTGTCAGTTATTCGGGTGTAACCTGGGAAGTGGATGTATTTGAGGCAGAAAACGCTGGGCTGGTTATTGCGGAAATTGAACTGGCATCTGAAAATGAAAAAATTGCCCTGCCGCCCTGGGTGAAGCTGGAAGTAACGGATGATCCAAGTTATTATAATGCCAATTTGATCAGATATCCTTTTAAAAACTGGCCGAAGGCTCCATAAAGATTGGCTGAAGACGCCTTAAAGAAAGGCCCCAAACCAAGTAAAATCATGTCCGGGGCTGATCTGTCAATGGACGAAGATGGTTTGACAATAATCAAAAACAGGATCTGCTCATGTTGACGATCTCAGATTATAATTTAATTATATTCGCACAGGTTGCAAATTTGCCGCTTATAGCTCAAACCGACAGTAATGCGAAATTTTCAGGAGTGCACACTATATATTTTTTAATTTAAAGAAATACAAGATAGGGGAAGTAGGCTATGAGAAGAATGGCATGAAGCGATCATAAAAAACACTTTAGCCAAAAAATCTATATCCCGCAGCTTATCGATTTCCGATAAAAAGGCGTCGAGCCCTTTGGCACATTAGCAGTCTATTAAAAGCTTTGAGATCTCAGTTTTTCGTAAAATAGCCAGTTTATGTGGTCGAAAGTTGCTTTTGTCTGTTTTTACGGTAGGCCTTGAAACACAATACGCCTGCTGCAATAAATACCACGCCCATCAAAAAAAGCAAAATCAACCCCCAGGTGATGCCTGCTTCAAGGACTGCATACGTGGGCTCCTGGGGATTATAATGCACAATAATTATTTTTCCGGCCGGATACCGGTCCACTGTCCGCTGAGCCACCCACTCCATTCCCCCGGTTCTACCGCCGAAATTGATTCGGGTGCCGGTGTAACCGCGACCAGCGATCTGGTACTGATACGCCACGTTGGGATAATAAGTGGTTCGCAAACGTTGCTCGGAGTCCCTGGAAGTCTCTTTGCTGACATGGGAAGAAGTGATACTCCCCTGTGCTTCGGGCCAGGCGCGGCTTTCAGCAGCTCCTTTCATCTCATACCCGGCCCATGACATTAAAAAAATGCCGACCGCGAACATGGCCAGGGTCATAATACCAAGATTCTTGCCGGAGTTGGCTTCGGCACCGGTTACCGGTGTATTTTTTTCTGACGTATCCATTGCTGTTTTCCTTTATGGTTGTAGATTCTCAAGTGCCATGGTCTGTTTGCGCTGCATTGAACCCATGCCCATCCCCAAAAGGATTAACACACCTGCAAAAATATACGGTACATAATTTATACCGGAATTGCCCGGAACCAATACGGCTTGTGTGGGTTTAGCGGGATTGTAGTAAACGCGGATGGCTTTACCTTTAGGATATCGGGAAACAATCTGTCTGGTATTTTCTGATGACGATGAAAAAGAAATTTTTGTGGATTCATAACGCTGCCCGTCAATGGTATATTGATAGGCAATTTTTGCGTATTCATGGGCCGGTGTCTTTTTATCAGGCCCTTCACCGGTGGTGCTGCCATGTTGCTCAATCTCTGACCTGATAATGTTTCCGTTAACCGTTGGCCAGGTTTTGCTTTCCACGCTGGTTTTATGAGCGCTATAGGCAAACAGGGCAATCATTATACCGACAGCAATAAAAATAATTGCTCCAGCCGATTTTTCCTTTTCAGCACCCATAAATCCGCCTGCAAGAAAAAATAAGCCAAAGCCCAGCAACAAATCTGGGGACAGCATACTCATTTACTGAAATTTTTCCAGCAAGCCTTTGCACAAATAATCAAAATGTCAGTATGCAGAGATTTTCTAAAAACGAGCACTATCGATAACAATGGGCGCTTTTTTGATTCGGGGGATATTCTATATATTGTGGCTGCCACATTTTAAAAAAATCTTCGAATCGCTATTGAATTTAAAAAAAGTTGGAACTGCACATTTTTTTTGACTACTGAAAATCAAACCATAGCTTGATATCTAATACAGTATTGCGGTCGCACACAAATTCCGCACCTTGCAACCGATAGTCCTGGGAACTTTGAAATCCTTTTCCATCCCAAAAAACCTTATGGGTCATAAGATAACCAGCCTCCCTCTCCCTGCATTATGCCCATTTACTTTCAATGAAATCCCCTATGTTATAATTGCTGGGAAGAACCTTTATCTGCGGTAACTAAAACGCGGAGTTGATATCTATAAATGAACATTTTGAGCCGAATTTTAACGCCGTTTGGCCAAGCGCAAAAATTTTTCAACAATCTGTCAAAACGATCTGAAGCCGTTTCCCTGCAAATTCCACCACATCACCCGGAAAAATTTTTTTCCGTTTCCGGGTTTCGATATCATTGTTTACCGTCACCAGTCCATCGGCGATCACAAATTTCGCCTCACCACCGCTGGCCACCAGATTTTCCATTTTCAGGATTTTATATAGTTCCACAGGCGCTGTGCGGATACTCAC
>JAQIBZ010000040.1 GCA_027858815.1 Desulfobacteraceae bacterium | reverse complement strand
CTAAAAATGATGAAGGATAATTTTCATGCATGGTCAGTAATGATGCCGAAAGTGTGAATTCTGTCGATGCTGAACTTTTGATAAACGTTCCGCCGGAGATCAAACAGCACCCCCAATCTCAATTAATAAATCCCGGTTCGCTGGTAACTTTTTCAGTCCATGCTTCAGGGGTACCGCCATTATTATTTCAGTGGCAAAGAGATGGGGTTGATATTGATGGGGCAACATCTGGAAAGTACACAATTGGATCGGTTTCCTTAAAAAACGAAGGATTTTATTCCTGTAGCGTCAGAAATGATGCCGGATATGTGATTTCTGACGAAGCTGAACTTTTTTTAAACGCAACTCCTGCCTCAGATGCTGTCAGCACTGCTCCAGAATCTGCCAAACCAGCTACTGATAAAATTTCAAAACGATCATGCAACCAGACCGCTTCTGCTGACTCTTCTCAAAAACCGACGAAAACAATGAAAATCAAACCATCTGCACCGACTGGCCTTTCCGAAGAAAAAAAATCTGCCGGTGCAAGATTAACAAAACAACAGCTATTCGCTTTTAAACATCTTTCATTAAATGCACCTGCTGGTCAGGGGGCATATGTTCACAATGGTAATACCCTGACCTTTAATGGCACTGCATTCCCTAATGCGACTCTGGTATCAGCCCGCCTTGAAGATCATCAGGGCTACCTGATTCGTAATATTTCAAAAAGATTAAAATTTGATCGGGAAACAGGTAATATCAGCGGATCCATCTTTGTGGGGTCCTTTCGGGGATCAGAAACAGTACATCTCAAAATAATCGTTCAAGGCTCTTCAAGCAGCCAAACGGTTTCAGGTACTTCCAACACGTTATTCATAGATCAGGGTCCGCCAAAGGTTCGAGTAACACAACCTGCAAATCATGCGAGATTCAACACGTCACCGATAGTCATTTACGGTACCGCATCCGATGATATATCCGGAATCGCTGCTGTAGAAATAAGCATTGATGGCGGCGCTACATATCGCAATGCAAATATGATAAGAAACCATCAATGGTTATTTTCATTTACGCCAAAAACACCGGATACCGAATATACAATCAAGGTCAGGTCGACAGATATTGTCGGACTTTCAACGATCTCTGATAATTTGACAATTCACTATAGTAGCCCCTTACCACCAATCAAAAAAATCAAAAAAATGCCTGAAATAAAATCTTCAGCCAAGATCAATGGCAACACGGGCAAATCACCTAAAGATGATGGAATTTGCACATACCGGATTATAAATTTGAACAACAACAATTTCCAGCCAACTGATCTTTTTACATTAAACGAGCAAATGGCGATTATCGTCAAAGGATATGGCGGAAAAGTGGTTACCGTTAGAATTATCAACCCTTCTATTAAAAAAGTGATTTTTGAATTTTCAGATTATATCCCTGCACATAAAAGCAAAATGTGGAAATGGGAGCTTTCTCAAACCGGAGCATTTCAAGCTGCTCTTTTTGTTGATGGAAATTATGAAGATCAAATTTCTTTTACAATTATTCAATAATCAGGATATGGAACTTCGCAAAGAATAAAATTTAAACCATTGGTCTAAGGGCCGTGGAAGAAATCCGGCATAAAATCCTTATCAACTGCAACCCTTATCACAGGAAATAAAAAAAATGAACCCGATCAAACAATTTGAGTTTACACCGATCCTGGGCTGGTCCGCATCCCGTTACGATACATTTAAAACATGCCGAAGAAGATATTACTATACCTACTATGCAAAATTTGACCCGGAACATTCAGTAAATGTAATCAACCGGCTCAAAAAAATGACATCCATCCCCCTTGAAATTGGAAATATTGTCCACGACATTATCAAAACTCTTTTGGAAAGGTTCCAGAAAACCGAACAACAGATTAATACCCGAAGATTCTATGATTATGCCCGCAACATCACAGAACAATATTGCAGAAAAACTTTTTCAGAGATCTACTACAAAGAGATTGAACAGCTGGATATTGACGACATTTATGAAAATGTCCGCCTGATTTTAAGCAATCTTTTAAACAGCCAGCGATTCATGTGGATGATTCAAAATGCTATAAAAACAAAGGATCAATGGGTCATTGAACCCCCTGGCTACGGGCAGACCAAAATTAACGGATTAAAAGCATACTGCAAAGTCGACTTTCTGTTTCCTGTAGATGATGTGCTTTATATCATGGACTGGAAAACAGGAAAGGCTGACAGCAAAAAACACCAAAAACAAATGCTCGGATACACTGCATGGGCCGCGTTCCACTTTGACCATGATCCGGAAAAAATTCACCCGATCATCGCCTACCTGAAACCGGACTACATAGAAGATACTTTGCATATTACCCGACCGGACACAGACGATTTTGCAGATACTGTAAAAAAAGAAACCTATGAGATGTATGACTTTTGCACCAACATCGAAGAAAATGTACCAAAAGAAAAGAACCTGTTTGAAAAAACAACTAATACGATATTTTGTAATTATTGCAACTTCAGGGAGCTCTGCGAATAATAAGGACACCCTTCAACGAAAAGAATGAGACAGACCGCAGGCGCAAGGACACCCATCAATATGTCCATATCGTTTTAAAACCAGACACATGCAGGGGAATGGTGTCAACCAAACCCGTTTAGTCTCACAGCACAGACAAATAGGGCCATAAAAACAAAATCTGCGGATAATATGTGTGGGTGTGAATGGCTTCCAATAAATTAAATCCACTGTAATCTATTGATTTTTTTCATGAAGGATTCTTGCCAAACCGACAGTAATCCTGAAAGTTTCTAAATCGCACACTATTTTTAAAATTTTCCGTTCGTGTTCGGTTATGTTTATCCTATTGACAGGTTATCCAATATCTGTTTTGATATTTAACCATAACTACTTGAATATTTAAACAGTTTGTTTTTATTGAACCATTTGACCTTAAATTAATCTTTTGCCGGGCATGACACCGAAAATCAATAACAGCCAAATACACATCAAAGTTAAAAACCTGGTTCTCAATAATCAGACCATGACCCTTGCCACGGCCTTTGACAATCAAGCATGGGCTGCTCCGGTCTTTTATGTAAATTTTGGCCAAAATTTTTATTTTTTTTCCAGCCCCGATGCCCGACATATTAAAGAGGGTTTTGCATCCGGACAGGTTGCCTGCACGATTTATGCGGAAGATGCGTCATGGCAGAATCTTATGGGTCTACAAATGTCAGGCAATATTTTGAACGTACCCGGCGGCATGGAAGCGTCAAAAGCCATACTTGCGTATGTCATAAAATTTCCATTAGTTAAAACGATTTTTCCCGGTATAAAAAATATTTGCTTAAATAATTTTTCAGATAAATTACATGCAAGGCTTTACTGCTTTGTACCGGAATCGATTTTTTTTATGGATAACTCGGTCAATTTCGGATTTCGTGAAGAAATACAAAAGGAAACTTTATTTACGTGAACTATTCATGCACCAAAGAACTGCTTAACGATCTTGACCGGCACGGACACCTGGTCCGAATTAAAGATGAAGTTGACCCCAACCTTGAAATGGCGGAAATCCAGCGCCGGGTGTATGCCGCCGATGGACCGGCCATATTTTTTGAAAACGTCAAAGGCTCTTTTTTTCCGGCAGCGTCCAACATATTCGGGACGCTGGACCGCGCCCGGTTTATTTTCAGAAATACACTGTCAAAAATTCAGCGACTGATAGAGCTGAATGCCGATCCGTTTCAATTTTTTAAATCCCCCCATAAATACATCACACTGCCGGCAACGCTGTGGCATATGCTGCCGAAAAAAGTATCATCCGGTCCTGTATTTCAACACACCACAACCATTGACCAGCTTCCCGGCATTAAATGCTGGCCGGATGACGGTGGCCCCTTTATACTGCTGCCCCAGGTTTTTAGCGAGGACCCGGTCCGGCCGGGAATCATACGTTCCAATCTGGGAATGTACCGAATTCAATTAACTGGTAATGAGTATCTGACAAACAAGGAAATCGGGCTGCATTACCAGATCCGCCGGGATATCGGGGGACATCATGCAGCCGCTATTAAACAGAATCAGCCCCTGCGGGTGAGCATATTTGTGGGCGGCCCGCCGTCTCATGCGTTTGCTGCGGTTATGCCCCTTCCCGAAGGTATGCCGGAAGTAACATTTGCCGGCGGACTGGCCGGCAGACGGTTTCGATATATGAAAAAAAACGGGTTTACCCTTTCCACCGATGCTGATTTCTGCATCACAGGTACCGTTATTGCGGGTGAGACAAAACCCGAAGGCCCTTTTGGTGATCACCTGGGATATTACAGCCTGGCTCATCCGTTTCCGGTCATTCATGTGGACAAAGTATATCATCGCGCCAATGCGGTCTGGCCGTTTACCGTGGTGGGACGGCCACCCCAGGAGGATACGGTGTTCGGCCAGCTCATCCACGAGATCACCGGACCCATGGTCCCAAAATCGATTCCCGGGGTTGAAGCCATTCATGCGGTGGACGCTGCAGGCGTCCACCCCTTACTTTTAGCTATCGGCAGGGAACGATACGTTCCTTATGACCTGCGAAAGCCCAGGGAATTGCTTAAAATTTCAAATGCTATTCTGGGGTTCGGTGCCTGCGCGCTTGCCAAGTATCTTTTCATTACAGCTTATGAAGATAACCCCCGGCTGGATATCCATCATATTAAAGATTATTTCCAGCATGTGCTTGAGCGGGTGGACTGGAGAACAGATCTGCATTTTCAGACCGAAAGCACGATTGACACCTTAGATTATTCCGGAACCGGTTTGAACGAAGGCTCCAAAATCGTTATTGCGGCTGCCGGACCAGTAAAAAGACAGCTGATGACATCTGTTCCGGAAAGTTTGACATTGCCGGATGAATTTTCACATCCTGCAATGGCCATGCCCGGTGTTCTGGTTATAGAGGCCAAACCATTTTCAGATATGAATACTGCGGAGGCTGAAATCAAAATACTGACGCAATACCTGAATGCTTTAGACAAAAGAGAAACGCTTCCTTTGGTTGTTTTAGCAGACGATGCCGGATTTACAGCAAAAACATTGAATAATTTTTTATGGACCACCTTTACCCGATCCAACCCGTCACATGATATTTACGGTGTTAACAGCTTTATAAAGTTCAAACACTGGGGGTGCGAAGGTCCGTTAATTATTGATGCGCGCCTCAAACCGCACCATGCGCCACCGCTGATCGAAAACCCGAAAATCACATCCCGGGTTGATGAGCTGGGTAAAAAGGGGGGGGCATTGCACGGCATTATTTGAATTCGCTCATATGAATTCGTCAAGATCAATTTGCGACTTGACCCCTGAGCAATAATGTTTAAAATTGATTATATAGTGACCGACCAAAAACCTCTAAATCATAGTCGTCATTACGCGGAGTGAGGAACGAACGACAAAGTAATCCCCCTGTCGATAAGGAGATTGCTTCGGTCGTAGCCGTCCCTGCGACGCCAGCGGCGTGGCTCGCAATGACAGAAAAAAAGCAATTTTGAGACTTTCCGTTCAGGCACTATATAACAGGACGTAGCATTTTGATTTGGCTTCTAATATGATTTACTTGTAAAAAGGAATAAACATGGCAATCGTCAAATGGGACCCTTTTGCAACACTGCCTACCCTTAAAAATCGAATCAACAAAATCTTTGAAGAAGCTTTTCCGGCTTCCGCAAATGATGGGTCCCCCAGCATGTGTGACTGGCGACCGCCGGTTGACACCTATGAAGAAGGGGATGCGGTTGTTATTACGGTAGAACTTCCCGGGGTAAAAAAAGAAAATATTTCCATTGATGCTAAAGGGAACACTATCAGCATCAGCGGGGAACGCACGCTTGAAGAAAATACCTCTGATAAAAAGTATTTCCGCCGGGAACGATGCCATGGAAGGTTTTACAGGGCATTCTCACTGCCGGAAACAGCTGATCCCAACAGGATTGGAGCGTCTTTCAAAGACGGCCTGCTCAAAATTCTGATCCATCGATCCGATGAAACAATGACCAAAAAAGTTGAAATTAAATAAAGCGCCAAAATGTCAGAAAAATGGATTTTAACCGTGAATTCGTGAAACATTTCCGTGATTACCCATAGAAAACAGCCTACTTACCGCCTGGGTAGCCAGTCAGGTGCCGAAACTGGATCTGGATCTGGATCTGGATCTTCCATTTTCAGCCATAGGCAGCGGTTACGTTGATTAAAAGTGCCCAGCAGGGCGAAACTCACAACCACCCTATCAACTTTTCAGATTATACACCACCCAGCCCGCGTATGTCCCACGTAAATTTGTTCTATTCAATTTGACTGGCGGGCACGGTGGCCCGCCCTACGACAACACACATCGTAGGGTCGGCCACCGTGCCGACCGTCAATGCGTCAACAGGCCCATGGTTAATGGGCTTTGCGATCAGAACAAATTTACCCTGGCGTATGTCCCGAGATTATTCTATAATCTCCAAAACCGCTCTTTTCTTTATCTTGGCTGACGCTGCACTTAAGATCAATCGCATCGCCTGGGCGGTTTTGCCCTTTTTGCCAATAACTTTTCCCATATCTTCTTTGGCAACTTTTAACTCTAAAACAGAGGAGTGGCTCCCCTCTATCTCTTCGACCTTAACCTGTTCCGGATCATCAACCAGTGACTGAGCAATATACTTAATCAGCTCTTTCATCGCACCATCTCCTTTATTGCATCCGCTGTTGAGAGAATATAAAATACTATACTATACTGATCCTACAGATTAACTATGACACCATGAATAATAAATAACAACAGTATTATATACCAATTAAATTATTTTCTATATTTACAGGACTTTGCTCCAGCAACTAATCGTTGAAAACCCGAAAAAGCCCCCTGCATTCCTCATAAATATGCGGGGAGAACACTTTAATAACCAGACTGTTTTGGGCCAGGAATTTTTTACTATAAAAAAAGGTCGCCCACTGATAGGGCGACCTTTTAAATCTGATTCTCTTTTCTATTGGGTGTCGGTTATTCCAGCGGCAAATTCCACCCGTCTGTATCTTCCGTATTCCCGTACTGAATATCAGTAATTGCATTAAAAAACTTCTGGGACCATTTGCCCACCTTGCCCTCACCAACCGTCATGACTTTATCCTTATACATGAATTCCCCTACCGGAGAAATAACTGCTGCTGTACCGGAACCGAAAATTTCCTGGAGTTTTCCTGATTCATGGGCGGCAATCAGTTCATCAATACTAATGCGCCGTTCGGTTACCGGAGAACCCCATTTTTTAGCCAGCAGCTTTACCGTGTCTCGGGTAATTCCGGACAGAATGCTACCGCTTAAAGCCGGGGTAATTATTTCATCATCAATAACAAAAAAGATATTCATGGACCCGACTTCTTCGATGTATTTCAACTCAACACCGTCCAACCACAGCACCTGCGTGTACCCAAGACGATGGGCCGCTTCACCGGCATAAATACTGGCCGCATAATTACCCGCTGTCTTTACTTCGCCCATTCCGCCGCGAACCGCACGGACATATTGATCTGTTACCCATATTTTTACAGGATTAAATCCTTCTTTATAGTAGGCACCCACCGGAGACATGATGATAAATAATCGATACGTATAAGACGCACGCACGCCAATGTAAGGATCCATGGCAATGATCGTCGGCCGGATATACAAGGATGTCCCGGGAGTTGAAGGCACCCAGCGTTTATCGACTTCCAGCAATTGCATCATGGCTTTGAGTAGAAATTCTTCGTCCAGAGGCGGCATGCACAGCCTGTGTCCGGATCGGTTGAACCGCTTAAAATTTTCCGTGGGCCGGAAAACCTGAATTCCACCAAACGTGGTTTTGAACGCTTTTAGACCTTCAAATATTGACTGGCCATAATGCAGCACCATGGTCGAAGGTTCCATCACAATCGGCTGATACGGTTCAATTCTCGGGTTATGCCACCCCTTCTCCTGACTATAATCCATGTTAAACATGTGATCCGTAAAAATTGTCCCGAATCCCAATTCAGAATCATTTGGCAACGGCTTTAAGACATCAGCCTTTTGTATTGTCAACTCCATAACATTCTCCGTAAATGTTTCATTTATATTGCATAGCGATATTTTAAACTTAAAAAGTGACCTTTTATAACATCACAAACTGCATCAAAAATCAAGGCGTACAAATCCTTTTATTGAAGTCCCCTTTCTGACAACAAAAAATTAATTATAAAATATTTTTTTTAATCATTTTAATTTATATGATCAAGAGAAATTAACTTTAACGTTAATTTTATCCAGTGTAATTGGAAAGTTCCACCTTCCCATCATTTTCAAACCAGATTTTTCATGCCGCAACCCCTTGATTTGTTCGGTTAAAAGGGTTGACAAACTTTATATTATCAATAATGTTCTTTTAAGCGTATACGGCTACTATACTGCAATAACTTGATATAATTAGAGCTGGATACGCGATAAAAAGGAATATCGGAATCGTTTTACATTATCAGCACATCTCTCGACAATTATTTTAAATGATGATTCGAATGGTTTAATACGTTTCATAAAATTGATCTTATAATAAAGTGATAAAAACATGAACAAAGATATTATTGAAATAAGATGGCATGGCCGGGGCGGACAAGGCGCGATTACTGCGGCAAAAATTTTGGCAAATGCTGCATTTGCCTCAGGCTACAGCGGCGTTGTGATGGCCCCTACTTTCGGAACGGAAAGAAGAGGTGCGCCGGTCTTAACATCGCTGAAAATCTCAAAACAAAAAATTTATGACTTATCCCCGATCACGGAACCGGATATGGTGGTTGTTTTAGATCATCTGATTGTAAAGGAAGTGGATGTGGCAGCCGGTTTAAAGCCCGGCGGATTGATCATTATCAATTCACTCAAGCACCCGGATGAGTATCATTTTGACGGCATGAAAGTGGCAACTGCTGATGTCACACATATTTCCCTTGAATCAGGACTCCCCCCCGGGATTGTAAATACCGGAATCATTGGCGCATTTGCAAAAGCCAGCGAACTGATTGATATGGAGGCTCTGATACGGGCCATTGA
This sequence comes from Desulfobacteraceae bacterium, assembly GCA_027858815.1. GTDB lineage: Bacteria > Desulfobacterota > Desulfobacteria > Desulfobacterales > Desulfosalsimonadaceae > SURF-3. The sequence continues at coordinate 5,598 of JAQIBZ010000040.1, read as the reverse complement.
AAATGAATTTGAAGGCAAACACCCGCAGAAGAATTCCGGGGCTGCTAAAATTACGTATGAAAACACAATCGTTGGAGATATATAGATGAAAAAAGATAAATTCGGTTACCATAAATCCCACAGCGAACCCGGCCCGGGAGATGGCGGCAGGACCGGTTCATGGCGGGTCAAGCGACCGGTGATTGATTTGGATAAATGTATCCCGGCAAAAATAAATAAAATGGCCTGCTTTACCTGCTGGCTTTTCTGTCCGGATAGCGTCATTACACGAACCATACCGCCGACCATAGATCTTGAATATTGCAAGGGTTGTGAAATATGCGCTGAAGAATGTCCTGCCGGGGCAATAACAATGATTGAAGAAACCGTCTTCGTTAAAGAGGAGAAATAGTCGTATGCATATTATCGAATCCGGCAATGTTGCCGCTGCAAACGGCGTGAAGCTTGCAAAAGTTAAAGTCATTGCCGCATACCCCATTACACCGCAGACACCGCTGACGGAAAAACTGTCTGAATTTGTTGATGCCGGCCAAATGGATGCAGAATATATACCTGTTGAAAGTGAACACAGTGCGCTTGCCGTATGTATAGCCGCCTCAAGCACAGGCTCCAGAACATTTACGGCAACCAGTGCCAATGGACTACTGTATATGAATGAACAGCTTCACTGGGCGGCCGGTGCAAGATTACCCCTCGTCATGTGCGTTGTTAACCGGGGCATCGGTGCCCCCTGGACAGTCTGGAACGACCATCAGGACGCCATTTCACAACGGGATACCGGCTGGATCCAGATTTACTGCTGTGATCATCAACAGATTATCGATACGGTACTCAAGGCATTCTACCTTGCGGAAACCGTCAATGTGCCGGTCATGGTATGTTATGATGGATATATCCTGTCCCACACCTACATGCCGTTTGAAATACCGACACAGGAAGAAGTCGACAAATTCCTGCCCCCGTTCAAACCGGCGTATGCATTAAACCCCGGCCAACCGGCGAACCTGAATACGGTTACCCTGCCGGATATCCGGCCGGATATTCACGGCGACATGGCCCCCGGCTATATGGAAATCAGGCATAATCTGCATACGGATATGCGCGATGCCATCGATGTTTTGGCAGACATTGACAAAAAATTTGCAGATGTATTCGAACGCAACGCCAATCCTTATATTGAAGAATATGAATGCGAAGATGCGGATTTTGTCGCCATCTGCTTAGGGTCTCTTTCCTACCATCTCAGAGATGTGGTGGATATTCTGCGGGAAGAAGGTCTTTCGATCGGCGTTATGGGCCTCAGGCTTTACCGCCCTTTCCCGGATCAGGCAGTCAGAAATGCTTTGTCAGCCAGGAAAGGGGTGATTGTTTTTGAAAAAGCGCTCAGCTACGGGAATCAGGGCGCTCTTTATGCAGATATCAAATCCGCCCTTTACAGCGCAGAAAACAAGCCGTCTGTACATAATTACATCCTGGGGCTTGGCGGCAGAGAGATTAAAACCGATCAACTGCTTGAGTGTTTGCGAAATTCCTGCAAACAACCGGAGACCATTGGTGATGAACCTCAGTGGATTGGACTGAAACTTTAAATATTAAGAGATAAATAATGACTGAAAAAACAACCATACTGAATCTTCCGGAAGATGAACTGGTCCATCCGGGAAACAGAGCCTGTGCCGGATGCGGACTAAGCATTGTCTACCGGATCGGGCTTAAAGCGCTGGGACGAGACACCATTCTTGTTGTACCGCCAAGTTGCCTGACTGTTCTGCAGGGATTATACCCAATTGCAGCCACTCAATTGCCGTGCTTAAATGTGACGTTTGCATCGACCGCAGCTGCTGCTACCGGTGTACTGGGCGCTCTACGGGCACAAAAAAATGAATCAACCACCGTTGCGGCCTGGGCAGGGGACGGCGGGACCAGCGATATCGGCATCCAGGCATTGTCCGGCGCGTGTGAGCGCGGTGAAAACTTTATTTTTATCTGCTATGACAATGAAGCTTACATGAATACGGGTGTTCAGAGATCCGGCACTACGCCTCAGGGAGTTATCACCACCACCACCCCATTTTCCGGAAAAGCACAAAAGAAAAAAGATGTGCCGGCCATTATCGCGGCCCATGGCATTGACTATGTGGCCACAGCATCCGCATCATATCCCCTGGATCTTTACGACAAAATCGTAAAAGCCAAAACCATCAAAGGGCCCAAATACATTCATGTACATACGCCCTGTCCTGCCGGATGGGGATTTGATTCAAGGTATACGGTAAAGATCGGCAAGCTGGCCGTGGAAACCGGGCTGTTTGATCTGTATGAAATCGAAAACGGGAAATTCACTCTGACCGGCGCTTCGGCAAAACTGATCGGGAAAAAACGCAAACCGGTTGTTGAATATTTCAGCACCCAGTCCCGATTCAAAGCCTTGTCTGGTGAACAGATCGAAAATATCCAGAATGAAACCGACGCCAAATGGGCAGAGTATAATAAAGAAGCTTAAAAAAATATCGAATAAACCGACGTCAACCGCATTTTATGCTAAGTTTAAAATTTAATATTCAATAAATTATTTTTGGTTATTGTTTTTAAGAAAAAAATTCATTGTTTATCGGCAACAAAAGGCAACCGGCATGAAACTGCGATGCATTATATATCTTCTTATTATCACGATTATTTCAGTGCTTCCACTAAGCAATACTCTGGCAGCTGATAAAGCGAATGTCTTTGTCAGTATCTTACCGCAAAAATATTTTGCAGAATCCATTGGCAACGATTTAATAAATACAACAGTCATTGTCGAACCCGGCCAAAGCCCGGCAAATTACGAGCCCTCCCCTTCCCAGATGGTAATGATGTCTAAAGCAGACATTTATTTTGCTGTCGGGGTTGCCTTTGAAGCTGCCTGGCTGCAAAAATTCTCAAACATCAATCCTGCCATGAAAGTTGTGCATACCGATATGGGCATTGAAAAAAAACCAATTAATCGACATGAAGCCATTGGCGACCTGTCTGAGCATTACCACTATAAACATCATAATCACGATACTCTGGATCCGCATATCTGGCTTTCCCCGCCTTTGGTAAAAATACAGGCCGAACATATTCTAAACGGTTTAATTTCTATTGATCCGAACAACCATTTGAAATATGAATCAAATTATTTGAAATTGCTTACGCAAATTGACCACCTGGACAAAGAGTTAAAATCACTGTTTTCTGAAAAGACCATGCAGAAACAATTTCTGGTTTTTCATCCTTCCTGGGGATATTTTGCCGATGCCTATGGACTGACGCAGATATCTATTGAGATTGAAGGAAAAACACCTAAGGCCCGTGAAGTGAAAAAACGAATTGAATTTTCCAGACAGCATCACATTCAATTCGTTTTTGTTCAACCCCAGTTTTCCGTGAAACAAGCAGAAATTATCGCCAATGAAATTAATGGCCAGCTGATTTATGCGGATCCCTTGGCTGAAAATTGGGCAGAAAACTTGCAATCAGTGGCTATGTCCATCAAACAGGCATTAAAATAAAACTATGAAAAATCCCATCATTGAAGTCAGTAATTTATACTTTTCATATAATGACACGCAGGTATTGCGGGATGTATCACTGAGTATCCGGGAAAAGGAATTTATTGCTTTTATCGGCCCAAACGGCGGCGGAAAAACGACCCTGATCAAGCTGCTGCTCGGAATTTTAAAGCCGGACCGGGGCACGATCAAAATTATGGGACAACCGCCTGCAAAAACCGCCCATCGCATCGGATATGTTCCCCAGGATCTAAACATCAATAAATCATTTCCCATTTCCGTAATGGATGTGGTTTTAATGGGACGCTTACAGTTTCATCGATGGGGCCATATTTCGAAAGAAGACAGAATTGCTGCGGAAAATGCTCTGGAAAGCCTTGAAATGCTGGAGTTTAAAAACCGGAAGATAGATGACCTGTCCGGTGGTCAGCGTGAACGGGTATTTATTGCCAGGGCTTTAACCGCTGATCCGGACATTCTTTTTTTGGATGAACCCACGGCTAACATTGATTCTCAGGGCAAAACAGATCTTTATACGCTTTTAAAAGAACTGAATAAAACAAAAACTATTTTTGTCGTCAGCCACGACACCATGGTTCTTTCAAGCTATGTCACATCCATAGCTTGCGTGAACAAAGACGTTCATTACCATGATGACGCAGAAATAACCGAAGAAATGTTGGAAGTGGGATATCACTGCCCGGTGGAACTGATTGCACACGGAATTCCGCACCGCATTTTAAAAACCCATGGGGATAACGGATGATTGAGGCGCTTCAATTCGAATTTATGAGAAATGCGGTTATTGCCGGATTCTTCGCCAGTCTGATTTGCGGTATCATCGGCTCATTCGTGGTGGTCAACCGCCTGGTATTTCTTGCCGGAGGGATCGCTCATGCTGCTTTCGGCGGAATCGGTATCGCTTTCTTTTTCGGGATCCCTTATATGCTCGGCACACTTGGCTTTTCTCTGATTGCTGCAATGCTCATGACTGCAGTGATGCTCAAAAATAAAACCCGTGCCGATACGTTTATCGGGATACTATGGGCCGTTGGAATGGCCACGGGTATCATTCTTCTGGATTTAACCCCCGGATACAATGTCAGCCTTATGAGCTACCTTTTTGGAAGTATCCTCGCCGTACCGGACTCTGATATCTGGTGGATGATTGCATTAAGCATTGTGACCTTGTCTGCCGGTGTTTTTTTTTACCGGGATCTGCTGGCAATCTCCTATGATGATGAATTTGCCAGACTTCGGGGGGTGCCGGTCAACCTGATTTATTTTTTATTCATTGGTCTTGTCGCAGTATCCATTGTCATCATTATCCGGGTGGTTGGCCTAATTTTAGTAATCGCGTTATTAACTATTCCTCCGTACATTGCTGAAAAATATTCCCGATCACTTGCACAGATGATGGTGTTTTCCACCTTGCTGGCTATTTTATTTAACTTAAGCGGATTATGGCTGGCATACACATATAATCTGACATCCGGTGCCACAATTATCCTGGTGGCGGCTGCAGCCTTTTTCATTTCCATGATCATTGATTTGGCTTTAAGCAAAACCCGCCAAGGTCAGAAGAAAAATCGTTAGGCACCCATCAATCCCTGGAAACAATCATATTTTCCCGGTTCTGACATTTGAAGACCTACTTACTGGCAGAAGGTAAACTCATGCACCATTGATGCATTTAAAAAAACAGCTCGAATTTCATGATTAATTTGATTTCCTTTCGCATAAACACCGTTAATATAAGCAATCGCTTATCGCTAAAAGATCTCGCGGTTCAGCGGATTAGCTGTTTATTCTTTTTCAGTCTTCTTTTCCTGTTCTCCGGATGCAGCACCCATAGGCCTTCACCGGCAACAGCACTTAATGATCCATCCCCGGCTGCACAGATTATTCATCTCTACCAAGGCCCTTTAAATCACCTTGATTCCGTCCGTCACGGCGGGTGCCCCATGTATCCAAACTGCTCCTCATACGGTCTTTCAGCCATAGAAAAGCATGGCCCCCTGATCGGCTGGATGATGATTTTTGATCGTTTGATGCGATGCGG
>JAQIBZ010000007.1 GCA_027858815.1 Desulfobacteraceae bacterium | reverse complement strand
AGTGAATCCGGGTGCCAGTTTTTTTGCTTCTTTTCCGACCACTTCATGAGCGTTTTTAACTTTGGCCTTCTGGATTCGTCCTAAAGTGATGTAGAGCCTGTTTTTTAAAAGGTCAACTTTGACTTCCAGCATGTTTGATCCCTTGCTTGGATGATTAACGGATAGAGTATACAATACCTTATATTTATTACGATAAACATCGTTTACTGTCAAGGGCCATTTATTGAGGTTAATTTTTATACAGGATTCAAGATAATAATTTACATTGCAAATCGGCAGGTTATTTTGATATTTTAATTTAATATTCTGTCAGGGCGTTCTTTTTCCTGTAACCATTTTAAATAGTGGCCGAACGAAAATCGCCAATTTGCCCAATTTCTGCGTTGAGCTCAAATTTTAATCCTCAAAATACTTAATGTATTCATCCGGTTAAAATTTTCGCCCGCCTTGAACTTGGAAAAATTTTCAGGTTTTCGTTCAGGCACTAAATACAACAGGTAGATAAAAAATGGCACATTGCATCGACTGTGATACCGAGCATAATGCAGGGTTTATTTCAACAAGATTGATGGGAACGGATGGGGTCTCTCTGGAGACGGCAAAATGGGTGGAGGTATTTGAAGCCAGGCGCTTTACATGTTATTATTTTGCCGGTGAGCTGGACATGCCGCCGGAAAGGTCATTCCTTTCACCCGAAGCCCATTTCAGACATCCTGAAATTCACGAAATCAATCAGAGCGTTTTCGGTGTAGATGAACGGGGACGGTATCTGACAGATCAGATCCAGTTGCTAAAAAACAAGATCAAGGATGATCTGTATGAATTTATTGGAAAGTTTGACATTGAACTTCTGGTTATTGAAAATGCGCTGGCGATTCCGATGAATATACCCTTAGGGCTTGCTATCACAGAATTGTTGTCAGAGATTCAATTGCCGGCCATTGCCCATCATCACGATTTTTTTTGGGAACGACAGCGGTTTCTGACAAATGCAATCAGCGATTATATGCGAATGGCATTCCCCCCCCATCTGCCGGGTATGCAGCATGTGGTAATCAATTCATCAGCTGGTGATCAGCTGAGTTTGCGAACGGGCATATCTTCCCATATTATACCGAATGTTATGGATTTTGAAACACCGCCGAATGGTATTGATGAATATAATCAAGATGTTCGCGAGGCACTGGGCATTGAAAAAGATGAACTCCTGGTGCTTCAACCGACCCGTGTGGTGAAGCGAAAAGGAATTGAACACGCCATTGAGCTGGTTCATCGTCTGGGCAAAAAAGCAAAACTGGTTATTTCGCATGCGTCCGGGGACGAAGGATATCAGTATGAAAACCGGATCCGGGAATATTCCAGATTGATGAACGTGGATACCGTTTTTGTTTCAGATATTATTAATGATCACAGAGGACTCACGCCCGACGGCAGGAAGATTTATACGTTAAACGATATCTATCCCTATGCGGATCTTGTGACCTATCCGTCGACGTATGAAGGGTTCGGCAATGCGTTTTTAGAGGCGATTTACTATAAAAAGCCGATCGTTGTGAACACCTATTCAATCTATGCCGTTGATATTAAGCCGAAAGGATTTTCTGTCATTGAAATCGATGGGTACGTTACAAACGCGGCAGTTCAAAATACTTTGAAAGTTCTGGAAAATTCAAAACTGAGAGAACGCCTGGTAAATCATAATTATGAAATTGCCAGTAAATATTATTCTTATAAAGTGTTGTTCAATGAATTGAGTAACCTGATCGTGAAATGCTCCGGTTGCAGTTATGACCCTTAGAAAAAGATAATCTTGTAAAAGGGAAAATATGTCGAAAAAAGAGTGGAAACTGATCTCATGGAATGTCAATGGACTTCGGGCGGTTGTAAAAAAAGATTTTTTTGAATCTTTTGAAGCGCTGGATGCGGATGTGCTTTGTGTTCAGGAAACAAAACTTCAGGATCATCAGTTGGCCGATGATGTTAGAAATATTGATGGATATGAATCTTTCTGGTCATACTCTACTGTCAAAAAAGGCTACAGCGGTGTTGGTGCATGGTCTAAAATTCCGCCGAATTCCGTAAAAAACGGTATTGGCATTGAAGAATATGATGCCGAAGGCCGGATTGTTGAACTTGATTTTGATGATTTTGTTTTATTTAATATCTATTTCCCCAATGGTCAGATGGATGATGACCGCCTGAACTACAAACTTAATTTTTATAAAGATTTTTTTGCTTATGCGGATAATTTGCGTAAGTCCGGGAGAAGTCTTGTTATTACAGGTGACTATAATACCGCGCACAATGAAATTGATTTAAAGAATCCTAAAGCCAATGAGAGCAGATCCGGTTTTTTACGCATTGAAAGGGACTGGCTGGATAAAATTGAATCAGAAGGATATGTGGACACGTTCCGTTACCTGTATCCGGAAACGGAGAAATATTCGTGGTGGACTTACCGTTTTAAAGCAAGGGAGCGAAATGCCGGTTGGCGGATTGATTATTTTTTTGTGACCCGGGATTTAATTGATAACGGACGGGTAAAAGAGGCGTTTATTGACAATGACATTTTCGGATCTGATCATTGTCCGGTCGGATTGATTCTGGAATTTTAAAAGGGTTGAAAAAGATGGCTGAAATAGTAGCAGTCTATGGAAGTCCGAGAAGAAAAGGAAATACGGCAACGATTCTGAAAAGTGCGGTTGCCGGTGCAAGAGATGCAGGTGCGGAAGTGGATGAAATTGTTTTAAGGGATTATAAAATATCTCCGTGTCTGGAAATCTACGGGTGTAAAAACGAAGGTGAATGCGCTATTAAGGACGATTTTCAGGAGGTTCGGGACCGGATTCTATCCGCCAAAGGCCTGATCATCGCATCCCCTATATTTTTTTATACGGTCAGCGCGCATGTTAAGATATTGATGGATCGGTGTCAGTCGTTATGGGTGAAAAAATACTGGATTGGCAAAGTCGCATACAATAAGTGGGAACCGACGCGCAAGGGCCTGGTCATCGGGGTCGGGGCTACCCGGGGCAAAAAGCTGTTTGACGGCATGCTGCTGACCATGCAGTATTTTTTTGATGTCCTGGATATGGAATTGTGGGATTCTCTGCTTTACCGTCAGCTGGATTTTGAAGGCGATGTGGATAAGCACCCGGAGTATCTTGATCAGGCGTATCAGCGGGGCCAGGATTTTGTCAAAGCGGTCAGAGAAATTTGATGGATCTTGAATTTAGGCCGATCTCGCTGTCTGATCAGACAGTTTTTAATCAGTATCTATCCCAGTGTCCGCAGAAGACATCGGATTACAGTTTTGTCAATGTATGGAGCTGGGCATCAGCATATGATCTGGAGTGGGCTCAAACCGATGAATTATGCTGGCTGCGCCAGAATCATCCGACCCCTCAATACTGGGCACCGATAGGAAACTGGCAGGCTATTGACTGGCTCCGATATTTTGAGCGTTTTCCGCAATTTAAATCGTCTATGATTCGTGTTCCGGAACAGCTTGCCCGGTTATGGGAAGCGGTTTTGGGTGACTTGATTTCTATTTCCCCGGACCGGGACCAGTTTGACTACATCTATGATGCCGATGAACTTATTACATTAAAAGGTAATCGGTTTCATAAAAAACGGAACCTTTTGCATCAGTTTCATAAAAAATATGATTATCAGTATGTTGTAATGTCGTCGGAGTTTGTTGAGGCGGCTATGGCAATGCAGAATAACTGGTGCACAAGGCGGGAATGCGACTCAGATGTTCAACTGGAAAATGAGAACATGGCCATTGCAAAGGTGTTGTCCAACTGGGATCGTCTCGACGGCATTATCGGCGGCGGTATTCTGGTGAAGGGGGCAATGGTTGCTTATACCATCGGTGAACGGTTGGGCGATGATTCCCTTGTGGTCCATTTTGAAAAAGGGGATACACAATACAAAGGGGTGTATCAGGCCGTGAATCAGATGTTTGTTGAGCATGAAGCGTCTGGTTTGAAAAGCGGCATAAAGTGGATCAATCGGGAGCAGGACCTGGGGGATGCCGGACTGCGCAGGTCGAAGGAGTCATATCATCCGGTTGGCTTTTTAAAAAAATATCGGGTTGATTTTTTATAATAATTTTTAGTTGGATTGAAGCATGCGTATTTTGGTAGTTGAAGATGAAAAGAAAATTGCCTCTTTTATCGAACGGGGATTGACTGAACAGCATTACATTGTTGATGTTGCCTATGACGGGAACGAGGGCTTATACCTTGCTGAAATAAACCCCTATGATCTGGTTGTTTTAGATATTATGTTGCCTGGCAAAAACGGGTTTGCGGTTTGCCAGGAATTAAGAAGGCAAAAGAATGATGTGCCGATTCTTATGCTCACGGCAAGGGATGATGTCCGGGATAAGATTTTCGGGTTGGATTCCGGTGCCGACGATTACCTGACAAAACCCTTTGCATTCGGCGAGTTTCTGGCCAGGATTCGGGTGTTGCTCCGGAGACAGCGGACGAGTCAAAGCACGACCCTAAAAGTGGCAGACCTGGAACTGGATCAACTGACCCATGAGGTGACCCGTGACGGGAAAAAGATTGAGCTGACCAGTACGGAATATTCGTTGCTGGAATACCTGATGATTCATGCCGGTCAGGTGGTCACTCGGACCATGATATCCGAGCATGTCTGGGACCAGGATTTTGACAGTTATTCCAATGTGATCAATGTATATGTAAATTATGTCCGTAAGAAGGTCGAAGCCGGTTTTTCCTCGAAACTGATTCATTCGGTGCGGGGAAGAGGATATATGATTAAGGATGAGAATTAAATATGAAGCTCAATTCCATTCGATTTAAAGCCAGTATTTTGTATACATCAATTCTGTGTATCATCCTGGTTCTTTTCAGTGGCGTCCTGTACAGTATTACCCGGCATATCCTTTTTCGTGATGTGGATGAAGAACTCCAGATTAAATCAGCTGAAATTGTAAATATTTTAAAGTCTTATGAAAAACTCAAACAATCGAAATCCCCTCAGCAGCATTTAATCAACAAACTTCTGGGAATTGAGGACCGGGCGCGGCTGATTATTGATGATTTGTGGCGCTCGGATATGCAGGCGCTTAATTTAAAAAGTGATTACATCAGAATTATAGATGTTCGGGGTCAGTCCATTATAAAATCACAGAATTTTAATGAAGAAATCATGGCATTGTTTCAAAATGAGTTTCCGCCGTTATCTCTTAATCATGCGGTTTTTAAAAATCTTAAAGTGGCAACAAACTGGCTACGGGTTGTTAATCTGCCTTTTCTGTATGGGAATCAGCACCTTCTGGTGATCCAGATCGGTACACCCTTAAATCCCGTGATCCGGATTCTGAATCAACTGCTGTATTTTATTGGCGCGGGTATTTTGTTTATCCTGGGGCTGACCAGTTTTTTGGGCAGCTTTTTTGCCAGGAGAATTTTAAAGCCTGTGTCAAATGTCACAAAAATTGTTGATGATATTTCACACAAAGACCTCAATCTCAGAATCCCGGAAATGGCTGCGGATGAGGAGATGAAGCACCTGATTAGTTCATGCAATGCCATGATCGGGCGCCTTGAGAAATCGTTTGAGCATGTTAATGAATTCAGTTCCCATGTGGCACATGAACTGAAAACGCCCCTTGCCATCATTCGGGGCGAGGTGGAGCTTGCGCTTAGTGAAACCCGGGATATTGATGAATATCAGCGTGTTTTAAATGTCAGCTTAGAAGAAGTCGACCGCCTGATCAAAATCATTAAAGATCTGCTGCTGCTGGCACGGCTGGATTATAACCCGGATGTGTTTGGATTTGAAAAGATCAGCCTGAATGAATTTCTTAAAGAAATTCATGAATACAGCAGCATTCTGGCCGAGCAAAAAGGCCTTGCATCTGATCTGGAAATTTTGGAATCAGTGTATTGTATTGACGGTGATAAAGTGCATTTACGGCGCCTTTTTTTGAACCTGATTAATAATGCGGTAAAGTTTACTCCCTCAGGCGGGAAAATTAACATCACGCTGACGGTGAAAGGTGCTATCGCTGAAATTGCTGTCTCGGATTCCGGTGTTGGGATTTCCAACAAAGATTTAAAAATGATTTTTGATAAATTTTTCCGTGCCCAACCCTATGGTCATAAGGCAGAACCCGGCAGCGGCCTGGGGTTGAGTATCGCCCGTTCCATTGCCCGGGCCCACCAGGGAGAAATTACCGTTCAAAGCCAGTCAGGGCAGGGCACGACCTTTACCGTCAGTCTGCCTGTTGCCTGATTTCTAATAATTGTCTGGCGATAAGAATGCTGAAGAACAGTATTCCTACTCTTGCCCCCTTTTCTATGAAATCCAACATTGTGCCAGTCAACAGGATGAAGATTGTTTGAAGCGACATGTTAAAGCCTTCGCCTTCTTTGCCGAGCAGGTTTTCAACCGGTATTTCACAGTTCATATGGAAGTCGTGAATATTGATTGAAGAGTTGAGATATATTATGTAAGGTATAGCATTTTAGATATTAAAATAATGCAGTTTGGAAGGTTCGACAAATTGTTTGAAATGGTGATTTGCAAATACTGTCCACCCATGAATCGGGTCGGATGGTCTACCTGGCTAAAAAAATGAGGAGGCAATCATGGATGAAGATGCCGGAAAACAGAAAGTCGTAATTTTTACCCGTCAATTCGAAATAAGAGGGGATTTGAATATTTATCAAGGGGTAAGGTTGACCGA
>JAQIBZ010000660.1 GCA_027858815.1 Desulfobacteraceae bacterium | reverse complement strand
TTTTTTGACTCCCCCGGCGAAAATGATCAGGCCGATGACCCCCATCACAATGGCGGGAACCAGGTTATGAAAGCCTTCCAGTTCGGGGCTGATATAAAGCGTATGGGTCTGCATATACGCAATCCAGCCAAGCCCACCGAAAAAAGCCAGTAACCCCAGAATTATTTTGGTCTTTATACTTAACTGTTCCAGTTTAAGATTTTTTTCGTCGTCTTCTAATTTTTCATACTTCAGCGTCAGGCGGTCGTGAATAATGTATGCGACAACCAGAATAATGATGGTGACGCTGGTCACAAATTCCCAAACATTATAGTAAAGTTCACCCATTTACAAAATCCCTTGATCGTTGTTGTTTTTTTAATCATCAAAACGGACTTTAAAAAAATATAAAACAGTTTAAAATTTTTGAACAGCGAACGCAATAGTGTATTGAAAAAGGAAGTAAAAATTCAGGCATAAAGCATTGAGGTCTGTGCTTGACAACATTATATGGATTTTTATCTGTCTGCAAAAAAAATTGAAACCCCATCAAAGACAATTCGATAGGCTTAATCAGAACCGTTCTTTTTTGTTGCCTTATTGTTTAAATATTTAGAGAATACAAAGATATGGACAGTTTATGGATAAATAAGCCGACTCCGCCGCAAGCCTTACGGAGAGATTTTCTCAACAGGAGGATAAATGGTCTTCTTTAAGTCAAAGAAAAAAATAGGAATGTCTCCGGGCTCCCTCGTTTATGTCGGAGAGCGGACAGACGAACCGGTTAAAATTTCCATCATGGACTATAATGCGGACCGCCTGGATGAATTTCCAAACGCCACAGTTGAAGACATTCAGAACTGCATGGCAAATGAGTCTGTGACATGGATCAATATTTCCGGCATTCATGATCTGGCAATTGTAGAGAAGATCGGAAAACTGTTTGATCTTCATCCGTTGCTCATGGAAGATATTGTCAACACCAACCATCGGTCAAAAATTGATGATTACGAAAACTACCTGTTTATGGTTTTAAAAATGGTTTTTCAGGAACCCGAGGAAGCTTCTCTTTTATTTGAGCATGTTTGTCTGGTGATTGGCCCGGATTATCTGATTTCATTTCAGGAAAGGGAAGGCGATGTGTTTGGTCCGGTCCGGGAACGCCTGAAAAAGGCAAAAGGCCGTATCCGGAAATCCGGTGTTGATTACCTGGCATATGCGCTCATTGATATGATTGTGGATCACTATTATGTGGTTCTTGAACAAATGGGAGAAGATCTTGAAGTCATTCAGGAAGAAGCCCTGGCAAGTCCGACGACAAAAACGCTCAACGCCATTCACGATGCCCGGCACCAGGTTGTTTTTTTACGAAAAACGATATGGCCGATGCGGGAAATGATCGCCAGTCTGCTGAGGGGGACGTCCGACTTATTCCATGATGACGTAATGGTATATCTGCAGGATGTGTATGATCACGTCATTCAGGTCATTGATACGGTGGAAACATACCGGGATCTGTTATCAAGCACGCTTGATACCTATATGTCCAGTGTGAGCAATAAAATGAACGAAATTATGAAGGTGCTGACGGTAATGGCCACGCTGTTTATTCCGTTAACCTTTCTGGCAGGCGTTTACGGCATGAATTTTAAATATATGCCGGAACTCGAATGGCAGTATGCCTATCCCGTTTTCTGGGGGCTAGTGGTGACGGTATTTTTAATCATGGTGCTGTGGTTCAGGAATAAAAAATGGTTGTGATTTTGATGAATAAAAAAATGAAACAATGCTGTCTGACCGGGATTATGATTGCGGTCCTGGCATTTTTAACCATGATGGTATCGCCCGCCCGGGCTCAGGACGACCCGGTGTCGGAGAAGGCGGATGTCCTGACGGCATCGTTGGCCGAAGCCCGGAAGGTCGAGGCTGGAAGCCTGGAAAAGCTGAAAAATCAGCTCGCGCAGGTTCGGGCGGCTCAAAAAAGCACGGTGGATAAGGTCAATGCCTATAAAATTCAGGACGCGATATTCAGCAATCAGCTCATTGCTCCGGAAACACCGATAAAGGAACTGGAAAAATCCTGGTTTGAAATCCAGGGTGCCGAAAGAGACCTGTCTGAGCGGACGAGCGCCTTGGGGGGCCAAAAAAGCAGCATGGACCAGCTTCTGGGTCAGGCCCAGACCCAGACGACCCAGACCGAAAAGCAGATCGCGGAAATCTCGCCGGAAGAGGCGGCAGTGAGTCCGGTCTATTCAGCCATCCTCGGTCAGCTTCAGGGTCTGCTGTCGCTTCAGAAAGAAAAACAGGATGTTTTGATATCCCTGAGCGCAATCTACGGTAAAATTCTGGATGATCTGAGAGAAACCCGGAAAGAAGTCAGCGATTTGTCCGCCCGGTTTGATGAAACCATTCAAAAAAGAAAAAAAGAAGAACTTCTGGAACGTCAGACGTCTCTGGTCAGTATCGGATTGAAACAGATCGTTGTAGAACTCATCGGAATTCCCTCTCTTTTGCTATTATCCGTCAGCGACCGTGCATTCTGGGCCGGCCAGTTGAGCTTTGCAGGGAGCCGCGGCTTGATTTATGCGGCTTCCTTTGCGGTGCTGCTGTTGATTCTTCTGGGGGTGATTTTTCGAACCAGATATCATCTGGTTCGCCTCAAAGACCATCCGGCAGTGGAAGGGCATTACTGGAACCAGCTGATGACAGCGATTCTTCAGAAATCGGTTTTCCTTCTGGGCGTTACCCTGTTTTTTTATTTTTATGCGCTTTTCGGGCCGTTTGTGTCAACCCCCCCCATTGTGCAGACCGGGCTCAACATCTTTCTGGTCTGGTTGTTCACCGCCGGATGCATGGACGCGGTGCGAATCTACTGCAGGGACGAAACCGTTTCTTTCCCGAAAAAGCCGGCGTTTATTCTGAGGGCGCTTATTACCATTGTCCGGTGGTACGGCATCATCCATGTCCTGCTTTCCTGGCTGGGGGCCGGCCCTTCCGCATTGACTGTGTGGCGCCTGATGTTTGAAATCAGCCTTTATATAGGGACCATTATTTTCTGGAACACCGTGCAGAAATCTTCGGCGACGGAGATGTCCGGGGGGACCCGTAACCTGTCGCGCGTGATTCCTTTTTTCAAATTATTATCGTTTGTCATTGTTTTTGCTCCTTTTATTCTGGAGCTCTTCGGTTACGGGCTTTTGTCCCTTTACTGGCTTGTATCCTGGGGCCGGACTGCGGTGGTGGCTCTGTTTTCGGCATTAACGTTTCTGGTTTTGCGGGAGTGGAATCCGAAATTTGAGAAAATATCCGAATCTACCGCTGAAACCGCCGACATGCCTAAAAATTCTATTCGATGGGTTGTGGTGCAATTTTTAACCATGGCCTGGTTCGGCGGCGTGATCTTTTTTCTGGTGCTGGCCTGGGGCGGCAAACAGGCCGTTTTTCTGGGGATTTACAAGGTTCTTCAGCACACCTATCAGGTCGGCACCATGCGCTTTAGTATAATGGGCTTCATTGTCGCCATTTTAATTCTGCTGCTCACCCAGGCGGTGGCCCGGGTCTGGCGCCAGGTGTTCAAGGAAAAAATTTTAGAACAGAGCGGAATGGAAGAAGGTCTTAAGGATTCAGTCACCACCATAACGGGGTATGTCATCTGGTCCATCGGTATTTTGATCGCGTTCAACGCCTTCGGGTTCAACGCCACTTCCCTGACCGTGGTGATCGGGGCGTTGGGCATCGGGCTCGGGTTCGGTCTTCAGGCAATCTTCAACAATTTTATCAGCGGCATAATATTGCTGTTCGAGCGGCCCATTCAGGTGGGTGACGATATTGAAATCAATGGCCTTTGGGCCCGGGTCCAGAAGATCAATGTCAGATCCACGGTAGTTCAGACCTATGACAACGCCTCTATCATCATTCCAAATTCCGATTTCATCAGCGCCCAGGTTACCAACTGGAGCTTTAAGGACAAGCGGCTGCGGCGAAACGTGTCGGTGGGCGTGGCCTACGGATCGGATGTGGAACTGGTGAGGGATACCCTTATGGAAGTGGCGGAAAAAACCTCCCGGATCTTGAGATTGCCGAGGCCCGAAGTCGTATTTCTGGATTTTGGGGACAGCGCACTGATCTTTAAATTGCGGTTCTGGACCCGGGTCGAGTATTTTGTAACCGTGGAAACCGATGTGCGCTTTGCAATCAATCGGTTGTTCAAGGAGAAAAACATCGAAATCGCCTTTCCCCAGCAGGATATTCATATCAGATCCGGCTTGAAAGATGAAAAACCTGTCAGCCCGCAAATAGATTCTCCGAATTCGGCCGGTGAATCAGATCCGGTGGGTGCAAATTTCTGATCGCTGAAAAGCATTTGTAATTACTACCAGATATTTTGTTATTATTAAAAAAATTAAAACAAATACAAGGCCTATATAAAAATTGTTTCTTCCCACAACAAAAAATGAAATCAAAGATCTGGGCTGGGACAGGCTGGATGTGATCCTGGTCACCGGCGACAGTTATATTGATTCTCCGTTTATCGGTGTGGCCGTCATCGGAAAGGTGCTGCTTAAGGCTGGTTTTCACGTCGGGATCATTGCCCAGCCGGATGTTGATTCCGATCAGGACATTCGGCGTCTGGGTGAACCAAAATTGTTCTGGGGCGTAACCGGCGGGTGTGTGGACTCTATGGTGGCCAACTGGACGGCCACCGGGAAAAAGCGGCAAAAGGATGATTATACACCGGGCGGTATCAACAATCGCCGGCCGGATCGGGCAACCATTGTCTATGCCAATCTGATCCGAAAATATTTCAAAAACACCGCCCCTCTGGTGCTTGGCGGCATCGAGGCCAGCCTGCGGCGGGTGGCTCATTATGATTTCTGGTCAAACAAAATCCGGCGGTCAATTCTGTTTGACGCAAAATCAGACTTTTTGCTTTTTGGAATGGCGGAAAGCGCTGTTGTGGAGTTGGCCCATTGCCTCAAACAGGGAACTGATCCCTGCCATATTCGCGGGCTTTGTTATAAATCCGGAAACATTCCAGAAGGATGTCTGGAACTGCCAGGTTATAGTGATTGTGCGAAAGACAAAGATGTGTTCACGAAAATGTTTCACAAATTTTATCGCAACAATGATCCTATAACGGCCTTGCCCCTTGCCCAGAAGCAGGACACACGATATCTGGTCCAGAATCCGCCGGCGTTTTGTCTGTCCGGCAAAGAACTGGATGCGGTGCATGATTTGAATTATGAACGAGAGCTTCATCCGTTCTATCGCAAAGCAGGCGATGTCAGGGCGCTTGAAACCATTCGGTTTTCCATTGCCACACATCGGGGGTGCTACGGGGAATGTAACTACTGCGCCATTGCCGTACACCAGGGACGTCAAGTGTCCTGGCGCAGCAACGTGTCGATTCTGGCAGAGGCTCGCCTGATGGCGTCTCACCCGGTTTTTAAAGGCATCATAGCTGATGTGGGCGGACCTACTGCCAATATGTACGGAATTGAGTGTACCCGTAAAAACACCAAAGGCAGTTGTACGGATAAAAGGTGCTTGTTTCCAAAAATATGCGCAAAGTTGAATATTAACCACGCCATGCAGCTGTCGCTTTTGAAAGATATCAGAAAAATCAGCGGTATTCGAAAAGTGGTTATCGCATCCGGTATCCGGCACGATATGATTCTGGCAGATCAGGTCAGCGGCACCCGGTATTTGAAAGAAGTTGTGATGCATCATGTGTCCGGACAGATGAAGCTTGCACCGGAGCATTGTCAGCCGCACGTGCTTCAGAAAATGGGAAAGCCGGGTGTGGAAACGGTTTTAAAGTTTAAGGAAATGTTCGATCAACAGACAAAAAAAGAAGGTTTAAACCAGTTTTTAACCTATTACCTGATTGCTGCTCATCCCGGATGTACTGAAAAAGACATGGCCGCACTCAAATCGTTTGCATCTCAAAAACTGGGAATTTTACCGGAACAGGTGCAGGTGTTTACGCCAGCTCCTTCCACCTATTCCACGCTGATGTACTGGACCGGCAAAGATCCCTTTACCGGCGAGCCCTGCTTTGTGGAAAAAACCGTTCACGGAAAAGAGCGGCAGAAAAATGTTATCACGGGCCGGGGGTCTCCAAAGAGAAATATTAAAGGGAAACAAAATCCAAACAAGAAAGGTAAAAAATGGAAAGAATGTCATTAATCATTAAATGTCTTTTGTCGGTATTCATAATTTTTTTTCACACGCATTCTGTTTTTGGTGAGGAACAGGAAATCAGGGTGACGGTTAAGGGGAAGCTTCCAAACATTGCTGAGTAAGGTATGGAACCGGGCAAATGTTATAAAATATGTGTCATGATGCTGGATAAGCCTTATCCGGGAATGGTTGCGCTTACCACAGCTGATGGCCAGTCGTTTGAGTTTGTCATTCCGGAGTCCGGGGAGGCGAAAATAGTCATAATATTGCAGCAATACACTATAATACTCATCGGATTTATATTCGGCATATTCTTACTCATAAAGAATATGATCGAGGATCTTGGAGGAAGTAATGAATACCCAACTTAAAGAAATTGCTAA
>JAQIBZ010000646.1 GCA_027858815.1 Desulfobacteraceae bacterium | reverse complement strand
GCCGTTGTGTTTGAGACTGGAAAACGGAAGCATTTCAAACGATCTCTCGGGGAAGCAGGGATGGCATGTATCGGAAGAAGAACAGCACAGTGCGGGAGACCCAATGCGGTGGCGGTTCAAAACCGTCAACTGGTAAATATAAGGCTTGTCCGAAAGTGTACCGGGCCGTACTGGGAGTCGGAGGGGTTCATAGTACCGTTTGAGGACAAGGGACAACATAACCCTTGACCGAGGAAAGGGACCCTGCTTTGTTCACGCAACCGAAGAGCGGAGGACTTGGAGATTGCAAATATGCTATTAACTCTAAATAGATCAAGACGCTACAGAGGAAGCTCTATTGTAAGGCCAAGCTGAGCAGAAATTATCGCAGGCGCATGCCTTATAATGAAGAACATCGGAAAGCCGTGTACGGGAAAACCGTATGCACGGTTTGATGAGGGAGCATTGATGAAAGCCTGATCTCTGGAACACGTAGTAGCCGCGTGCGGCGAGGCGTCAATAAAAGATCCAAAGGGTGGGCTGATTCAGTGCTCTACTCTACCCGGAATTCCTGTCCCCGGAATTCTCCGGAATTCTGGATTCCACCCCAACAATGAATGTAAACAGGTTTCCGTTGATCAATGGCTTCATCAATTGTATCCAGGATCTGTCTCATATGCTTTGTGTTGGGAATATTGAGGTCTTTAATGGGGAACCGATCGCATGAAATTCTTTTTCCCCAACTTTTAGCCTTATCGTTGATAATTTTTTTATAGGAATTGAATAGGTTGCCTGTATGATCGGCTTCATTCGGTTCCATTAGGTTAATGATTTTGCTGATTCCGGCTTCTCTTAAAGATCCGAGTTTCTGTTGTGCTTCGATATGCTCTTTAGCGCCGGGATATTCACCTGCCAGAAAAAGGCCAGGAATGATCCAATATGAGCGAGGAAACGGAACGGGAAGGTTTAACATATCATTTCTTAACTTAGGTTAAATATTGTTTGCTACTCGGGCATCCATTAGACATCATTCATACTTCTAATGTTTGTCAGATGCTATTGAATTTATTCCACACAAAAATAAATAATTATTCAAAATGGTCTCAATGGCTTGAGTATGATTCTATAAAGATTGGTATTTTCATCATCATTCAAATCTTTTATTAATAAAGGTATGAATTTCATCAACTGGTAATTCTTTTGTTGAGGCGCCAGCTCTTATAAAGAATTGCTTATTATTTCCTTCGGAAAGATATGCCGGTGAATTACTTGGAGAGCATTTGATTATCAATACTTGTTTTTCACTATTTGCCTCAAATCGTGATTGAATAAAAAGCATTTGATGACTTCCAATTCGATTGGAAATGATATTGTCCAAATGTAATAGCATTTTATCATTATTGGCAAATCCATCGATGTCAATACCAAGCACTTCTCCTGAATCTTTTACACCAATTAATAAATGTCCGCCCCGAGTATTCAGAAAAGCCGCAATTGTCTTTAATACAGCGTACTCTATTTTATTATCTTTTTGACCTGTATGCAGGTTAACCCGTAGAGTAGATTTAAATTCGATACTGCCTGATTCACCTTGAGAAATAAGGTCGTTTAGTAAAAGATCTGACTTAACATCCTTTTTTTCAATTTTAGCTAAACGTTCATATCCCTTTCTTATTATTCCTGCTAAAAGCCTTCGTCTTTCTCTTAGAAATTCTTCATAAAGCATAAATTCCCATTGTGCTGGTAACGCATGTAAAGCCATCATTTGGCTTAACTCTTCAGGACTATCTTTGAATCTTTCGATATATTTTGGAAGATATTCTTGGGGGGAAGAGCCTGAAATATGGTTATTATCATCCCACTCAACTAAAGCAAAGTTTGCTATTTGGTTGCGATCTCTATCATCTTTAATATCAATCTTTGCTAAATAGCTTTTGGGAAATAAATGATGTCGTTCAAGTGCTGTTTTCTTTGAATTAGTGATCGGATCAAGTAGTTCTGATACTTTCATTTTTGAAAAAAGCACAGGAGCTCCCAATAAATTAAGAGAAGCACAATATCCAAACCAGGATGGACTTCTTGCTGCAGCGGTCGATAGGCTATTGGGAAGAGAAATAGACCAAAAATCGCTGGTTAACACACCGCCAATGACTTTTTGCAGATGATCAATATATTGTGCAGAATTTTTAATTATCCGCAGATCAGCTAAGTCCTGTTCCATACGAGACTCAGGAGAACTGGAATACCTTCCTGTAACACTGCTCATGAAAAACCATTGGGCAATAACACTGCGTAATATATGGGGCTCAACATTAAAATCATACTTCCCAATCAAAAAAAATACATAGGAATAGACCACTGCAGTTTCTGAAGTTATCATTGCAGTACTTCTGTAACCTGCGTAAACGGGAATCTTTAAAAATTCATGCCAGTTTTGCAGATCAAGAACCTTTTTTTGAACTTCTTGCAGTTTTTTAAATTGTTCCTCCCTGCGCTCAGGAGAGTATAGTCCGGTTTCAAGATCTTTGCCCCTTAGAATCAGATAAGCGTATTTTAAACGAGCACGGCGAAAACCTAAACCAATAGAAACTCGCAATAATTGATCAGGATCTGGCTCAATAAAATAATTATAAGACGAAATATCTTTTGCTCCCGCCTTTCTGGATTGTTTACAAAAGAATTCAAGGGCATTTCTGCCATCCTCCCAAAATACAGACATCAAAGTTAAGATAAAGTCAGCTTGGTTTAATTTCTGCCCTTGACTGTTTACCCTGACAAATATATCTGCGACGTCTTCTTCATCAGTGCTTGAATTAATTTCTAATGCTGAGAATGGGTACTTTTTAAGTTGAAGAAGCCTTTGAATATTTTCAGCAATCATTTCATCTTCTTCAGGATTTAATTCTCGATGCTCTGATAGTTGACTGATAAATTGTGAGATAATTTTATAAGCACCCTCACTACGAGTATATATATCACTGATATTGGTAATCCATTCAGGGCTTCGCTTGTGAGCAGCAGTGGACACTTCAAAATCACTTGTTAGCGGACGAAATGATATAGCAATGGTTTTTTCTTGAAAATCTTTAGTGAGAACAGGCTTTCCCTTCATAACAGCGAAAAGTGATGTCAGTCGCTGCTGGCCGTCGATGATAAGCGTCGATGGAGTATCAGTTCCGTGTTCTGATGTGCCAATCTGCTTTGTCCCTTCATTTTCGGGTGCTGCCCATAAAAGTAAATAGCCGATAGGGTAACCTCGAAACATAGAATCAAACAGGTCTCTGATTTTAGCAGCTGACCATACAAATGGTCGTTGAATATCCGGCAAGCCAATATTACCTTGGTCAATAGCTGAAATTATATATTCAACATCACAATCAATTCGTTTAAACAGAGGACCGCTCATATAACTTCCTTATGTTTCAATATCAAGTTATTGTTGTAGGCAGAAATGGACCTTCCCCCCCCCAAAAAAACTGCAATCTGGGTTAAGCCACTTTTTTCAGGTCATACCACGCATGCTCACTGTGAACAGGCGCTTTCCAGCCATTGCCCGAATGTTTGTTTGATATGATTTTTTAAACATATTTAAAATTAAAAAAGTTCTTCTGAATCCAAGCACTTTATTTGTATCGCTCTAAAGTTAATTAACAGTCTCAGTAATCCTCTGCTTTTCAATATCAAGAATAGTGACAACCCGTGTCTTACCGCCGGCTTCTATTTCAATCTCTTCATTGATTTCGGCGTTTAAAAGTGCTTCTGCGAGGGGTTTTTTATGGTGAATTATCTTCATGGCCGGGTCATGCTCGTTTGCACTGATTCTTATCGTGCTTTGTAAGGTTGGTTCATCATTGTATGAAATTAAAACACGGTCGCCAACCTCGACAATAATTTCTTCATCAAACGCATCATCAACTGGAATGGTATTTGTGACTGAAGAGACTATATCTTCAGCAGGTTCTTCCGGAGATTGTGTTTCTGCAGATGTTCTTTTTTGTTTTGAAAATAAAACCATCTGCTCAGGAGATTTTTCAGAAGCGTCTTCACGTTCCTGGGGTTCATCGAAATCAGGTTCCGCCTCCTGTTCAATTCCGATCACTCGATGTTCTGTATAGTGATTTGATTTAGCATCATCTGTAGAAAGCGGTTCAATCCCCATTAATTGGAGTGTCTGAATAAGATCTTCCATGCATTCATCCGGATCAAGATAGAAACTCGATCCCCAGCAACGCCAGAATTTCCAGCCGACACGCTCCAGGATCTGTTGCCGTCTATAGTCATCCGCCCATCGTTCCGGCGTATGGTATTGGTCTCCATCAAGTTCAATAGCAAGCCTTCTATCCTCAATTCCGTCGACTACCATATCAATTGAATAGGGGCCGACTTTAACCTGGGGTGTGACCTTATATCCAAGATTTATCAACCGGGTAAATACATTCCGTTCAAAATCGGAATCACAAAGATCAATAAGGCTTCTAACTTCATCGGTTAAATTGCCCATGGGTGATTGAAAGTGCTGGATAACTTTTGTTTTCAGGTCGTCATGCCTCAACATTTCTTCTGATACAGACCTGAATAGATACATTCTGTCTTTTGCCCGGGAAAGGGCGACATTATATCTTTGTTGGAATAATAATGCTGTTTTAGCGGATTTTGAATTTTGACATTCCACCATGCTGATAAACATGATATCCCGTTCTTTACCCTGAAAGGTAGGCGGGTCTCCACATGCAATTTGGTGCCTTAAGAAAGTTTCCTCTCCAAGACGCCCTAATAATAGATTTTGGATATATAAAGCCTGTTTCGCACCAAGTAGACAAACGACTCCGATGCTGCGATTTTTAAATTTCAGGTCGCTTGTTATTCGGCAAATTTCATCAGTAATCGCCTCTGCTTCAGCTATATTTACCTGCCTTTTGTCTTTTGCACCATGGGGTATATAAACGTCTACCAGCGGAGGATCAATCCGTTCAGAAGGCCTTGGAATACGTAGGGGAACAATATCGTCAGAATAAAACCGCATACTGAATCTAATAATGGGTTCAACACATCTGAAGTGTTCCCGAAGCATAATCCGTTGACCCGGAAATAATGCATTGGCAAGATCATATAGGGAGGCGCCGGGCAAAAGCAGCGGTTCAAATGGTTGCTCTGATAGGTAATTGTGTTTGAGCTGTAAAAGTTTTCTTTCTTCAATAAATGCCGCAGTTGGGCTGACCTGTTTATCGTCTCCCACAATCAACATTTTTTTTGCCCCTTAAAAGAGCAGGCAGGGCAGTGATATCCGACTGTGAGGCTTCATCGACAATGACAAGGTCAAAAGCCCCCAATTTTGCTGGCAGGCTTTCAGATATCCGCCAGCTTGGCATGATCCAGCATGGAATGGCTGAATAGGAATCTTCCATGGCATTTCGTGCATCCTTGCGAAAGCGCTGCGCACGGATACCTGTTCCTCTTCCAATTCTTTGAATTGCAGCTGTAAACATGACCAGGGCACTTTCCACCCGTTTGGTCATATTATTTTTCAGCCCAAGATAAGTCCTTAGCTGGACAACTTTCTCAAAAGCCCGTTTCAGATCTTTTTCATAGTTGCTTCTCTTTTCTGAAAGCTTACGAATCTTGTTGCGGCCATCAATCTTTCGCAGATAATGGTCATTGACTACCCAATGCCAGCTTTCAAGCCAATTCGAGGCTGTCCACGGATCAACCGTCGATTCAACCGGATCATTTAACAATGCCTTGGCCCAGTTCTTTGCGCCAGAACTGTGAACCATCTGAGAAACTCTTTTTACAGTCTCAATTTGTTCTCTTAGGTTAAGAAGCCTATTTAGCTCTGTGTTGAGTTCGATCCACTTGTCGGATATATCGGAATTTGTGTATTTTGAATTGCCGGCCTGGTCCTTAAAAAAAAATTTCATAGCAACAACAATATCTCCGGAACATGCAGCCAGGTACTGTGATACTTCTTCGATCGTTTTTCTTGATTTAAATAAACGGGTTTTAGAAAGATTTAATTCTATAGCCTTGGCAGATTCCCGGGCATCCTTTGCGGATGTAATAATTTTTTGAGCATCCATTCCATGAGGAAACAAACTATGGACTTCCGTGTTGATAATACTTGAGACTTGAGATGCCATATGCATGGCTTTGTTGATTAATCTGATCGTATCAGCGATCCACAGTCCGGTCTGGTTGCCCTGATCTTCAACCAACGGCAGATCAAATTCCTGGGAAACAGCCGCCCAGCGGTTGCAAAATATATTCACTTCTTTTCGCCAGCCGATATATTCCCTTACTTTTTCCCATTCTTCAGGACGTTCAGGGGGGTGCCCTTCAATAGTAATTTCGCGGAAAATCGCTTTTTCATTTTTCTTACCGATTTTAGCAATACCAAATGGGCGCTTCCCATTTGAAGCCTTTTCAATAGCTTCATATACAATAGCGCTTTGCAGTGATGCATCGGGTATGGAAACCGCATATCCAACAACCTGCAACCGCTGTGCAGCAATCGATGTCATCTGGGGCATTAAGTCGGTGAAAAGCTTGGTCCGATCGGAATCAAGACCCTTTTTTTGCCAAAGATTAAAAAGCTTCATTATCCATTCAGCGTTTTCAATGCTTTTAAAAAAACCGACTAATTGAGTTATGGACTCCAGAAGTTTTTTCGCTCTTTCAAAGGAGTTCTCGGCCGACGTCCTGAGGAGAGGAATATGATTTTCAAATGCCGAAGCTTCCAACTGCTGGGCATTGACTAAATCCTGATGAACAGCTGCAATCGTATTTTTGTCCGGCAGATCGGCTGTTTTGGGCAACATGCAGTTAACATAAACCAGATCTTTGCCCAGAATTTTGCGCGCTTTGCGGATACTTCTGATGTCTTCATCTTTAAATTGGGGAATAAATTGCTTCACCGACTGGGGACGGTCAGTAAACCATTCATGGTGTTCTTTGTCAGCCACCACTTTTTTGGCGAGCTCTAAAGGGAGAATACTGTCTTGCGATCCCTTGCGATTAATCGGCTTTAAATGTTTCTGTGCCCATTCAAACAGTTCGGCATCAATTTGGGAGACCTGCTGTTTGAGATCAACAATCCATTTCTGGGTGATAATAATTTCATTTTCCAGTTCACCCTGGTTTCTATGGGTCGCCGTGTTGGAAAGTACCTTGACGGCTTTTTCAAGTTGTTTTAATCCGTCCCTTTCACTGGTTAAAAGGCTGATGGTCAGCTCTCGAATCCCTTCCGGAATATGATCCCTTAAAACACTGAGGGCGGCTTCTCCTTTTGAAGTAACGAGAACCCGCTTTCCGGTTGCCAGATAGTGGCAAATGATGTTTGCAATGGTATGGGTTTTGCCGGTGCCGGGTGGGCCCTGAACAACCACACCATCAGTTTCTGAAAGCCTTTTGGCAATGGTTACCTGTTCATCATTATACTGTTTTGGGAAGAAGAATTCATCCGGACAGGTTGCATTGATTTCCGGTTCAGAACCTTGCAAGGCGTCATTCCCTCCGGAATAGCCGGTCAGGCTTGCCGTTCCCAGGTCTATTCTGCCGCCTGTGTATGTGTTTTCATTACTTGGCCGGGTGACGAGCCTCTTTGAAGGGCCGGGCAGCTCATCTTCTTTTTCAACAGCCTCTTTTAACCGATTGAGGTCCGTGATAAAAAAATTATCCGAGCGTCTTCGGGCATAAATTACCCATGTATCAGTAACAGTAAGATAATCCCGTACCGACGGCAGTCGCCGATCAGTAATATCATCGATTTCATCAGGATAATAGATGCCACTTTTATCGAGATTTGAAGCAACATTCCGTAGTACAGGGGTATATGTGTCCGGCACAAACGGGGAGAGTTCCTGGTCTTCTGAAAATTCATCAAAAAATTTGTTGGAAAACTGAAATACAGTATCCACTCCGGCAATATCTAATGTGAAAAACGGCTTTAAAAATACCTGAGGTGCTGTCCCGCGAGGCCTGATAATAATAGTACCGTCATCTTTATTTATTTCACTTTCGACAAGCTGCTCAACTATGGGATGGTCAACTACTTGACTCTCTTTGCGCCAGCGGGCCACGCCCATGCCCCACACCAGTTCCAACGGTTTTTCCTGACCCTGAGTCTGAATGGATTGTTGTAAATTAAAAAGGGTTTCATAAACTTTAATGGTTTCCCGGCGGGGTTGTTCAATTTCCGACCATTCCTGCCATGGTCCTTCCATATAAGTTTCTATGGCATCTTTTATGTCAGGCAAATTATCCAGTCGATAAATTACATCGCAATGTTTTTCCTGGTGGTCGTTTTTTAATGAAGATTGAACATCGTCGGCAATTAATTTCCCGGTATCAATCTGATCTTTTGCTTCACTTTCAGGGATTGTATCTGTTTTTATGGGTTCGATTTTTGGAAAAGAATAAGGATCTCTGCCAACTGCTATCCAGCCCTCAATGAGTTCGAGCAGCTCAGGCGGGTCAATACGTTTAAGGCGTTTTACTTGAAGCCATATGGGCCCACTTCCATCAGAAGTATCATGTTCAATGCCAATCCGATTTTTCAGATCCATTTCGTGAAATATCGGCTGGCGGTAGTCTTTGATATTAAAAACAGGTTTTTCACTGAGTTTAATCACCTGTCCGACATAATCAATGAGGTCAATTAATTTGGATTTTACTTCATCCGGCATTGGCGCAAGTTTCCTGATTTAAGGATTCAGTTTGGCAAGTGTATTGTTATGATATCTTTTCGCACAAGCACTTGGTAAGGAATGCAGCCTCTATTCGTTGTTGCTATCTATCCATACCATCTCAAATACCCATCATTGATTATTCAATAGCCGAGTGGTGTCGTCCTGATATAAGTTGTCACTTTATGCCAGAAAAGGAGATGGTGTAAAATGGCAAGGGTAAGATATAGTGACGCTTTTAAACGTCAGATAGTGGAGGAAATTGAGAGCGGCC
>JAQIBZ010000634.1 GCA_027858815.1 Desulfobacteraceae bacterium | reverse complement strand
AAAGTTTGTTTATGCCCGTAGTATAAGAAGATCATTATTGCCAGGGCATAATAAAAAATCCACCGAAATACCCATGCAGATTCTCCTCCAAGCTTTGCAATCGGAAATTCTTGCCGTCTGCCGGACCATTCAATAGCTAATAAAAATAAAAGAGGAAAAAACATTTCGTTTTGAGCTAATTCCTTAAAGAAGAGAAGCACTTGTCCTGGATGTTGATATAAGTTATTAATAAAAAGCACCTTCAAATATGAAAATGCGTGGGTTATATTTTCAGCACGAAAAAATACCCATGCAATGACTGTTAAAAAAAAAGTTGATAATATTTGAAGAGATTCTTTAATCGTGGGGTAAAAACGGTTATTTGCCACAATTTCAATATGCTGCCTGTTTTTTTGTATTAGCATTAAAGGCAAAAAATAGACAGCATGCAGTGCACCCCAGATAATAAACGTCCAATTCGCACCATGCCAGAATCCGCTGACTAAAAAAATAATAAAAACATTTCTTGTTTTCTTCCATATGCCACCACGACTGCCACCTAATGGAATATATAAATAGTCTCGAAACCATGTTGATAAAGATATATGCCAACGTCGCCAAAATTCACCCATATCACGAGAAAAATATGGAAAAGCAAAGTTCTGCATTAATTTAAATCCGAATAAACGAGCTGTACCGATTGCTATATCGGAATATCCTGAAAAATCGCAATAAATTTGAAATGCAAAAAAGGTCGCTCCAATTAATAGAGTGCTGCCGGGGTAGTCTGCATAATTTGCAAAAACATCATTAACGTAAACCGCACAATTGTCGGCTATTACAATTTTTTTAAAAAAGCCCCATAGAATTTGTCTCATACCTTCTACCGCATTTTTATTTTCATAAGTTCTTTGAATATAAAATTGTGGCAATAAATTTTTGGCCCGTTCTATGGGGCCGGCGACTAATTGAGGAAAAAAACTGACAAAAGCAGCAAAAGCAACAAAGTCATGGGTCGGGGATAACTTTTTTTTATAAATATCAATCGTATAGCTTAGCGTTTGGAAAGTGTAAAAACTGATTCCAACGGGAAGTATGATATTCAAATTTCTCGTTGTCAAATCTGCCCCCATAAAAGTAAAAGCAGAAACAAAGCTATCTATAAAAAAATTGTAGTATTTGAAAAATGCAAGAAAACCAATATTGACGAATATGCTTATCCAAAGTAAAATTTTTCTATTAGTTATATCTTCGGACTTTGCGAGGAACCGTCCAATTGAAAAATCAACTATAGTGCTGATTAATAAAAGTGATAGAAACCGCCAATTCCACCATCCATAAAAAAAATAGCTTGCAAAAACAATAAATAGATTCTGGAGATTCAGATTTTTTTGAATTAACCAATACACGCCAAAAACGATTGGGAGATATATGGCAAAATCAATTGAATTAAAAAGCATATTTCACTCTATGACACTTTTAGCACAAATAAAAATTAGGAATTATTTCAGTTAAGCCGATAGAGGCCGGTGCATCCATAAATACCGTAAAATTCAAATTGATTTTGGTCCAACCCATCAAGGACTGCCTGATAGACGCCATAATCGTTATCATCCGGATTGCTGTTTCTGTGATCATTAAAATCATGAAAAAGACAAAAAGTTTTGGATGCCATAATATTGGCAAGCTCAACACAGACTTTGTAAACCGGCTCATATGCATGTGAATGGTCAATAAACACAAAATCAAAACATCTCTTTTTTCGGGCATAGTCATTAACCGCCTTCACGCCATCATCACAGATCATTGTCGTATATTTATCCAATCCCATTGCTTGTAAATTGTTTTTTGCTGCTTTGATATTGCGTGACGACAGGTCAATGGAGTAAAGGTGGTTGGACTGTTTGCTATTACAGACAGCCTGGGCAATGATCGATGTGCTTAACCCGTGGTAAGATCCCAGTTCAAGGATATCTCCTTTTGCAAAATAAGATAGCTCATATATTTTGAGTGCATCCTCGCGCCTGAGCCATCCAGGAATCACTTTTCCAAACCATTTTTGAGTCTTAACTTCCACTAAGGTATTTTCTTGAAGGGGAGACTCGGCTAAGTACTGATGATAGGAGTCAATATATGAATTGGAAAATTCATAAGTCGGTTGATAGGGGGGGATTTTCTTCCCAAGTTCTTTGACTTCTAAAAAAGTATCAGCATGCTTTTTCATTTAAGTTTTTCCCGTATTATCCTATAAAAAAAGTATAATGGACTATCGGTATTTGAAAATTTGGGTTTGACTGGAAGCAGATTGTTATTTTTAATCATATAACAGACAAACTCGTAAAAAGTCGTTTTCTGATGGCAAAGAATTCGGACTTTTTATGAAGTCATCAACAGTTTCATGTCATATTTTTTAAGCTGCAAAACGGTGCCGATGTGAAAGCCTTTCCAGTGATTTTCCGGAATGTTTGCTTCCTTTAAAATTTTTTCAGAAAAATCTTTGGTCGCATCAAATTTTTCAGACAGATTAATAAGCTTTCCCAAATGTGAATCAATGTCTTTATCCCCAAATCTTCTTACATGGTCATGCTGCCCAAACCGCCTGGTCCTTTCGTCTTTGCCTATATCCTGAAAACACTCATCATATTTGCCAGGTAAAAAAGGAATGATTGCCATATGATGCCCATCTTTTTTTAACATTCGATGTAGGTGAAAAAGCGTATAAGCAATATTGCAAGGAGTATGTTCTAGCACATGACTGTGAATAATAAGATCATATTCATATGAAGTTTCATGATCCATATGACAAAGGTCAATTTTTTTGCAATTATCTGCAAAAGGATATCTTTTCGGGTTTATATCAGCTGGAATATAATTGCCCTTATTTACCAGGTTTTTCAAACTGCTATACAGGCCTTTTTCAGGCGCTATGTGTAATATTTTTGCGGACCTTTCGATATTCAAATTTTGTATATATAGCCATAGTAAACGGGTACGTTCCAGTGATCCACATTTTTGACATCGTACCTGCTTCCTTGATTTCATGTCTATAAAAGTTCCATTATTACATATATTACACTTCATTGAACGCTCCTTAAAAACTGGATATTTTAATAGTGAATATTCACTCCATATGCGGTTTTATTCATAATGTCCCTTAAATCGGCAATGATATTCACCTTATCTGGTCTCAAATTGTTGAAATCAGATAGATGGGAATTCGCAATTGAATTTGAATAAATATAAAATTATATCGGCTGCTATGAGTATTGGCAAGATTTAAAAAATAGATAGTTGGAGATCCATAAAAAACTTGAATGTCCTTTGTTTTAGGGGTATAGAACTCAATTTAATAGTGCATTTGATAGTAGTAAAAATATTTGAACTTTTATCTAAGGATTTAAAATGGCAATGGTAGCCAAATCCGTTCTCATTATTCTTGGCCTGCATCGTAGCGGGAGCTCTGTCTTAACGGGTTGTCTGAAAATATTGGGTGCCGGGTTTGAAAATACCGGCAGAGCTTCTCAGGATGTACAAAATGAAATTATTTCTATACATGAAATTTTGTTGAAGGAGTTGGGGTGCCACTGGGATATGATTGGTAATCTGCCGAAGGGATGGGTCGAAAGTCAGGCTGCCGAAACTGCGAAAGAGCGACTCAAGGGTCTTTTTCAGAATGATTTTTCCAAATCTGGTTTATGGGTATTGGGTGACCATAGGCTTTGCCGTTTAATGGCATTATGGATGTCTATTTTTAAAGATTGGGACGTAACCCCGATTTTTATCCATATGTTGCGTCATCCTTTTGAAGTAGCGCAATCCCTAAAGATAAACAAAGGGATTGATTTGCATAAAGGTCACCTGCTTTGGATGGTCCATAATCGTGACGCGCTTTCAGCTATCAATGACTACCACCGGATTATCATTACTTATGATCAGTTACTGGCTGACCCGATAGCCACCCTGAACAGCATTAGTGAAAAACTGGAAATCACTTATCCTGTCAGGATAACGCAAAGTGCACAACAGATCCTTGAATTTGTTCGTTTAGAGCTCAAACATCAGCATTATAGCCAAATGGATCATTCGGGTCCTTTTGATCATTTTTCAAGGCTTTATGAACAGTTGAGGCTTAACCAGATAAGACATATTCAGCCGATGCCATGCCAGGATGACCTGAAGGAGAAGATCGAAAATCCGGAAATGGATGATGCGGCCTCCTTGTTGCTGATGTTTTTAGGTGGTTTTGAGTCTTTAGATCGTTCCGATCAGTTACAGTCAGTTAGGTTATTTAATGACGTCCTGGACCGACTCAGTCGCTATGAAAGTGCTGAACAGGATTTTAACAATCGTTATCAGTGTTTACAGGCCATGACAGACCAGAACGCTGCAGTGATGTATGCGCGGGGTTTCTTCCCCTGCAGTAATGTGGGTGAAAAAGATTATGATCCGGATAATGCTTTCAAAGAAATACTTCTTCCGGAAGAATGGCAGCATCTGAAAATGGAAGTGCCGCAATCTCATAAGCTGGAAAAAAATGGTCTGTGCATAAATCCATTAAACCAGATCGGCATGATTCAAATTTCCGCCATTCGATTGAAACATGTCACATCTGCTCAAGTATTCTGGGAAGTTAATAGTGGCAATGGTTTTGGTCATTGTCGTGTTGAAGGAACCGCTTTATGTCTTGATAACTCAAATGAGTTTAAAATTCTTTCTACTGGTCATGAACCCCAGATTATTATTTCTTCTATGCCTGAGATCCCGGATGTTCCGCTCATGTTAGAGATCTGGATCAAAGTCAGCCGGGATTTGTCTGAAGTCGCGCACATGTGGGCCGGGTATCAAGATCAGGATCAAATTCAGAAAAAACAGATTGAGGATCTTCAGTCTTCAATTGAACGGTCTGAATTTGATCGGATAAAAGCGAATAGGAAGCTGGAAAATCTGCGGGAAAGATACAATAAGTCGGAATCCGAACGGGCAAGAATCGCCAATAAATTTGAGGTGCTTAGGTCTTCAATTGAACAGTCTGAATTTGATCGGACAAGAGCGAATAGGAAGCTGGAAAACCTGCGGGAAAGATATAAAAAGTCGGAATCCGAGTGGGCAATAAAGGCCCGGGAAATTGAGAAAAATCTGGATAGCCAGGTGGATTTGTGTCGGGAATATTGTTCAGCGTTAGCTGATACTGAAAATGGTCTGGTCAGGATAAGGGAGCGTGAGGAGGCTTTAAAATTATTGATATACCAGTTGGAAAATGATTTTCATGCCCTGCTCAAGTCCTTCAGGTGGCGATTGGGCAACCGGGTCATCTGTATTGGGGAATGGCTGATGCGAAGGAAGAAACAGCCACTGGCAGTGGATCATATGCGCAAGCTTTTTGACCAGTCCAAAATAGTAAAAAAAACAAAAAAAGCGTCGGATGCGTCTATATTTAAATCCATGGATGATCCTTGCTCGATAAAAAAAATCAATGGCTTGATGGGTCAGTTAAAAAAAGATTTTAAGGCACTGAAAAATTCTAAAAGATGGAAGATGGGCAATGTGCTGATCAGGGGACTGGAAATTTTAACCCTCAGACCCAGGAAGAACATGGCAATAGATCATCTGGAGAATATTTTCAAAGATTATGAGAAAATTTCAGCTGGCCAGGAAATCATGGATATTAAAGCCCTGCAATCATTTCTTCTGCAACCTGAAAAGGATTTTAAGGCGATTGAAAAATCCATGCGCTGGAAGGTGGGCGATAGTTTTTTCTCCTTTGTTGATCAATTGTTGCTTCGGGGCAAAATGCCGACAATTTTTGATCATATCAATTCTGTTTATCAAGAGTACAATGCATTGCAAAGGGAGAAATAGTACTGGAATCCGACGCAAGGTGCATCTGGGAGCGATGGGCAGATGATCAGAGGAGAGAGTGAAATGGTTTGTGATTTACAGCAACTATATTCGTCATCTCTGGTCCTGTGTATTGGTTCTCCTTGCAGTGGTTTGAGTATACTGTCTCAATGTCTGCAGCTTAAGGGATTTAAAGAGCCTGATGCAGCAACAGTCGGCCCTGCAATTATTCATGCTCTTTTATGCCGAGATCTTGGTATCTCTATTCAAACCGCAGGCAGTCTGCCATATGGATGGCAGGATGCAAAGTCCGCCCAAAAGGCCAGATCCCGAATTCGTGAACTGCTCAGCAAGTGCATTGAGAAAGGGGGGGCATGGGTTCTGGCCGACTCTTTCCTGGCCCGCGTTTTTCCGTTATGGCAAGATGTTCTTACCGAATTAAACATTCAACCCCGCTTGTTTCATATTATTCGTCATCCTTGGGAAGTTGCCCGATCACTGACTGTTAAAGAGAATATGGACTTGACGGTGGGCCATATTCTCTGGCTGTCTCATTTGCGGGATGCCTTACGCTGTTGCCGGGAGCAAGCCCATATCCAGGTTACTTTTGATCAACTCCTGGCTGATCCGCTTGCTTCGCTGCGCCCGCCAGGTATTTCTCATGAACTTGAGTATGTAAGAGAAACCAATCGCCTTAATCCGGATTTATTATTGAATTTTATTCAACCGGGCTTGAAACATCACCATGCGGGTAGTATTTCCAAGGCAGATCAACAGCGATTTTCAGCGTTTATCCGATTATATGATGAATATCGGTTGCAGCAGATAGCAACACTTTCCGGGGGGGGGCGTACGGCTATTAATGAACAAGAAAATCCCTGGGAAAATGAGGGACTTTTAGAGACGATGTGTCAGGCCCTGGGACATTATGAAGCCCGGGCGTTTGAGCGAAACAGTCAGATGAAGGCTTGTTTGACTGAAATTAAAAAGATGCCCTCTCTTTTGGCGACAATTTGTGTGCCTGTGCCTGAGGGAACCAGTATCGAGAAACATTTCCCGATTTTTTCCGGCCAATGGCAAACACTGACGGTGGATATTGCACGGCCGGATTTACTGGGGGGCAGATCTCTGCGGGTTTTTCCCCTGAATACGATGGGCATCGTCACTATTTCAGATATCAGTATTGTTGACAGTGTGACCCATACTCGGCTTTGGTCAATTGCTGCATTTAATGACAGCGATCGTGTGATTCCGAATAATTCAGTACTCATTCTTCCGTCAGATAATTGTTTGTCATTGTTTGTGATGGGGATAGATCCTGAAATTGTTTTTAATATTGACGATTGTTTGCAGGATCGTCCCATGCGAGTGGAAATCCGGATGCGGACGGATGTAAATATGGAGACCAATCACAACGCATTGAGTGTATTTTTAAATCGGGAAAGCTGGGCAGTCATGCTGGGGACTGATTTCGGAGTAAAGAGCGCGGAAACTCTGATTCGCCTGGCAGAAGCATTTGAAAAGACCGGTTGTTTGTCAGAGGCTGATGTCGTTTTCCAAAAAGGATTGGAAATCCATCCTGTATCGGAGTCATTGCGAATTGCTTATGCAAAATCGGCTATGAAGCGGCGATGTTGGGACGAAGCCATCCGTCGCTGGCAGGATGTTGTCTCATTCCTGGGGGAAAATACATCGGATGGCATTTATCGCCTATTAAATGAAGCTTACCAAAACCAGAAATTATTTCCCAAAGGCAGTTCTGACGAGGAATCTCATGCGGGTGATGGTGATAAACATGAAATGCTTTTTCAGATTCATCATATCCTAAATCCATTACTCTATCTTGAAATTGGTGTGCAGGAGGGTAAGAGTTTTTTTCTGTCCAGATGTCGGGCCATCGGAGTTGATCCTATGCCACGGGTGAAGTCGGCACTTAGGGAAAATGCTCAAATTATGACGATGACCAGTGATGAATTTTTTAAAGAGCCGGCGGAGAAATTGCTTAGGCAGCCGCTGGATCTGGTTTTTATTGACGGTATGCATCTTTTCGAATACGCACTACGGGATTTTATGAATGTGGAGCGATTTGCAGCCCCCTGGACGCTGGTGGTGATTGATGATGTATTTCCCGTCCATCCGGCCCAGGCCGAACGTCGGCGAAAAACAAGAACCTGGACCGGAGATGTCTGGAAACTGTTTTGTGTATTGAAAAAGTACCGAACGGATCTGTTTTTTCTGCCTATTAACATTTCGCCCACCGGTTTGCTTCTGATTATAGGGCTTGATTCGGAA
>JAQIBZ010000574.1 GCA_027858815.1 Desulfobacteraceae bacterium | reverse complement strand
TCGATGGCCAGAACGTGTTTGTTGTTTGCGTTAAGCGCTCTGATTAGAAGTGCAGAGAAGGTCGTTTTTCCCACTCCGCCTTTTCCGCTGACTGCTATTTTCATGATCTTTTCCTTTTATATTTTATTTAAAGCAACTTTGATTGTTTTATTTGTAAGTAGTTTAGACAATACAATAATCATCAATGACGCTATGGCAAGCAGTTTGTATTTACCATATTAGCATTGATTTTAAATTTTTATGTTTGTATCATTTACATTGTTAACGGGCAAGCTTAAAGCATAACGGCTTAATGAACAAGGCGAGGAAATGGACACAATTGAAATAAAAAAAATGAGCACAATAGAGCGTCTTCAAGCAATGGAGGCTCTTTGGGATTCTCTTTTGTATGAAGAAGGTGGAATCGATTCGCCGGAGTGGCATAAAGAAATACTTGAAGAGAGAAAAAGAAAAATCGAAAATGGAAAAGCAGAATTTATTTCAATAGAAAAGTTGAAGGCAACTCGTAAATCATGAAGGTAAAAGATGTTTTAGTAATAAAAGAAGCTGCCGATGACTTGAACGATGGAAGAGTGTTTATGACAGGAAAGAAACTGGCGTTGGTGATTATTTTTGGGATAGCTTGATTTCAGATATCGAATCACTTATTATTTACGCAGGTATTCATAAAAAGAAGTTTGGTCTTTATCAAATGTTTGCCAAACGATTCCCTTATGCTGTTTACTATGAAATTACGCAAGAGGTTGCTTATTTTATAGCGGTTTTGCCAATGCGTCGAGATCCTGCATGGATTAAGAGTAAAATTGAAGTCAGAAGTTAAGAAGATATTGGGCTAATAGCCATGCCTTTTTATAAAATATAAATACTTCCCAAGGACAAATACTATTAAAATTTTTATATGCAAACCTATTTGAATCCACAGTGGCTTCAGAGATTCAATCAAATCATTCAATGCGAATTTTAAAGAATCATCACACCTTTTGAAACATCCGATATAATAAAAGATATGGAAATAGAAAAATTATCCTACCTGGTCGAACCTGTCCGTCCCGAAATCCTGGCCCCGGCAGGCGGGAAGAAGCCTTTTGTTGCAGCACTGGCAGCCGGTGCAGATGCCATTTATTGCGGGTTGAAGAGCTTTTCCGCACGCATGGCCGCAGAAAATTTTTCTATCGATGAGCTGGGGCAGTTAACGCAACTGGCGCATGATCAGGGGAAGAAAGTCTATATCCCCATCAATACCATGATCAAATCCGATGAACTGGACCCGGCCGGGCGGCTTCTGGATCAGTTGAACCGATGGGTTGCCCCGGATGCGTTAATCGTTCAGGATCTCGCCATGCTTTCGCTTGTCCGCCAGACGGGTTTTAGCGGTGAAATTCATTTGTCAACGCTTGCGAATATAACATTCCCGGCAGCACTGGAACTGGTCAGAAAGTTTCCCGAAATTACGCGGGTGGTCCTTCCACGGGAACTGAGCATAGATGAGATCAAGATGGTCGCTGCTGCCTGTCCGAAAGGATTATCCCTGGAAGTATTTATTCACGGGGCATTGTGTTACGCGGTATCCGGCCGGTGTTACTGGAGCAGTTACATGGGCGGCAAAAGTGGTCTTCGGGGCCGGTGCGTCCAGCCCTGCCGTCGGGTTTATTCTCAGGACAGCCAGAAAAATAGATTTTTTTCCTGCCAGGATTTATCAATTGATGTGCTGACTAAAATTATTGCCAATGTTCCGCAAGTGTCTTCATTGAAAATCGAGGGGCGGAAAAAGGGGGCCCATTATGTGTATTACACGGTCTCTGCCTATCGGTTGCTCAGGGATCATTCGGATGATCCGAAAGCCAAGAAAACTGCTTTGTCTTTTCTGGATTATGCGTTGGGACGAAAAGGCACCCATTATAATTTTTTGCCCCAGCGCCCCCAGAATCCGGTTGATTTAAATGTCCAGACCGGTTCAGGGCTTATGATCGGCAGCGTGAAAGGGGAACGGGCGAAATCCTACGTCGTGCCCCGCGAAGCCCTTTAT
>JAQIBZ010000525.1 GCA_027858815.1 Desulfobacteraceae bacterium | reverse complement strand
ATGGCGGATTGGCGATATAGAAGCGCAGCTGGCAAATCAAGGTGTAGGCATAAATCGCCGCACCTTGCAGCGGCGCTTGGTTCAGCTTGAAAAGGCTGGAAGAATTCAAATCACCGGCGTTGGACGCGCTACGCGTTATTTACCCCTTTCTTCTGTGGAAAAACCAACAGAAGCTGACTCCGGAATACCCCTTTCTTTTGATGCAAAAGAGATAATCAATCAGATTTCCCGCCCTATACCGGCCCGACAGCCGGTGGGCTATCAGCGGGAATTTATCGACGGTTATCAGCCGAATAATACCTGGTATCTGTCTGCGACAATACGAAAGCATTTGATGGATAAGGGCCGGCGGATTGGTGTTGATTATACTGCGGGAACTTATATCCGACAAATTATGGGCAGGCTGTTAATTGATCTTTCCTGGGCGTCAAGCCGCCTGGAAGGCAATACCTATTCACTTCTTGAAACTGAACGCCTTATCGCATACGGGGAAGCTGCACCCGGAAAAACACCCTTTGAAACGCAAATGATACTCAACCATAAGGCTGCTATTGAGTTTCTTGTGGATTCCGCAAATGAAACAGGATTTGACCGGGGAACCATTCTCAATCTTCATGCCTTGCTTTCGGACAATTTATTGGGTAACCCCATGGCATCCGGCCGGTTGCGTGCGATTCCGGTTGGTATCGGAAAGTCTGTTTATGAACCATTGGCTGTACCGCAACTCATTGAGGAGATTTTTAGCCAGATTCTCGACACTGCAGCCGCCATATCCGATCCGTTTGAACAGGCATTTTTTGTCATTGTCCATCTGCCTTATCTCCAGCCGTTTGAGGACGTAAATAAAAGAGTTTCCCGACTGGCGGCAAACATTCCCTTCATTGTCCACAATTTGTGTCCTCTGTCCTTTATGGATGTGCCTGAAGTGCTTTACACGAATGGGTTGCTGGGTATTTATGAATTAAACCGTATAGAGCTGTTGCGTGATGTTTTCGTCTGGACCTATGAACGATCATGTGACCGCTACCAGGCAATGCGGTATAGCATAGGAGAGCCCGATGAGTTCCGGTTGCGTTATCGTCAGGCGTTGATTGATTGCGTGAGCGAGGCGATCCGTCAGGTCGGCAGTGGAAGTTCAGATGATACAGGAAAAATACTCTCACATATGGCTATAAACCGGGTACCTGAAAATGATCGGGAACATTTTCTCAAGGTTGCCAAAGAAGAAATTGATGCATTGCATGAGGGCAATTATGCGCGTTACCGACTGCGGCCCAGTGAGTTTCAGGACTGGCAAGGACGGATGCGTTTAATCAGGCATAATAAATAATATCGGATAATTTGTATAAAAAAAAGTTCGGATGGCCGTTGGCCACCATTTTAGGGCAGGCACAGGGGCCTGCCCCTACAATGACCGTGGCTCCGTGGATATGATTTGGCATGGTCACAAATTCATCGGTTTCAATGCCAGGGTAATGTTTCGGAAATCCATCCCATACGGATTGAACCCAATTTCCGGCATCATATAACCGCATATTGCACCATGTATTTTACCAAATAAACGATGCACCATTATCAATGTAATTGTCGATCACCTGTAGGGGCAACCCCCCGTGGTTGCCCTTATTAGGAATGCCACACATTTCCCTAATCGGGTAATATTCATAAAATTAAAATCTAAAAATAATTCTATACCGGAATATTTTATTATGTTAAATTGATTTTTTACGTAACCAATTAAAACAAAATGTTATTTCAATATTTAAAACGCTCAATTTAGGTTGTTTTATCAAAACATATGTTCCGATATACAGGATTGTTGCCGGTGATCAATTCGGGCCGAAATATTTAAAAACGTGGTGGGACAGGGCGTGTAAGAATCTTGGGGTGGAAGGTGTCGGGCTTTATGGTGGTACAAAACACTCGGTCGCAACCGCATTAACAGCCTGTAAAAAAACTATTGCGCTTGGCCATACGGCGTTAAAATTGACGTTCAAAATGCTCATTTATAAATATAAACTCCGCTGTTTCACGTCTATTTCGCCTTGGCCAAATTTTAGCTTTGGCCTGTGCTCATGACGTTTTTAGAACAGCCTGTCCGGTCAAGTTCTGACACCTGAAGAAATTAAAAGAGGTGGTACCGGATCACGAACCAATAAAGCATTTGACCGTTATTATCAGCCCCACAAGCGGGAGCATGTCAGGATTATTACTGCAATCAAGAAGTTAAAAAAGGATGTAAGTGGAGACTTGATTGATTTAAAGACCAAAAAGAATTGATGAATTGTTCTTAAATGATAACTTTTAACAGTATAGAATTTGATCGATCTGAATAATAGAAGTGCGAATTAGTTGTTTAAGGGATAGAGAAAATGGAGATAGATACTAAATATTTTTTAGAATTAGCAGAAAAAAAATGGCACTCACCTCAAGGGATGATAGCTTTAATTATTGTATTATTATTTGTTGAATTATTCCTTTTACGAGGTTGTTCTGCTTCAGGGCTTACTGTTCTCATAGTGTATGCTATCACTGCGATTACAGTTATTTCTATATGGATTATTACAAATCTTTATCCAAAAACTAAAAAAGATAAGGTCGGATTTGTTGTAAGTATTAAATGTTCTCATGATAAAGAATATGAAAAGATACGAGAAGATTTTATTGAGTCTTTGAGATTATTAATTAAAAGCGGGAGTTTAGGCCAAACTTTCCAATTTATTGAAATACCGAGGCATATTGCGAATGAGGTTAATGATCTTGATGATGCACAAATATTGAGGAATAAAACAAGGGCTCACTTTGTTATTTATGGAAGAGTGCGGCTTCGGGGATTCAAAAATTCCGAATGTCACATAATAGATCTTAATGGTCTGGTGACTCACAAACCAATCCCGAAGAAGGTAAGCAAACAGATATCGATAGAATTTAAGGAGCTTTTGCCTAGTCAATTTCGTGTACCAACTGAAAATGATTTTCTTTCACTGCAAATAACTTCTGATATTACAGAAATAGTAGCAAAATATATTATTGGAATTGCTTCCCAATGTTCATATAATTTAGATTATGCAGAGAGTCTTTTTAGAGATGTACAGAGTAAAGTTGAAATAATAAATACTGATTTACCTAATATAATCAAATTAAAGAAACGATTGCCGCAACGTTTTAGAGAAATTAACGAATATCGCGCAAAAGAACAACTGTTTATATGGCAAAAAACTAAAGATTCAAATGCTATTAATAAGTTAAGTGAATGCTTGAATAAAATACCTGATGATTATGTAATGCAAAGCTATAACTTATTACTTTTAAAGTCAGTTGAAATATTTTTAAGTGATCGAAATGTAGAAAAATCTTTTGAATACGTTAAAAAATGTAAGCGTTTTGATGATCCAGTTTGGCATTTTAATTTAGCTTTTTTGTATACATATAAGGGTAATTGTAAAAAGGCTATTCAGCAATACAGGCAGTGTGAAAATTTTGAAATTTTACCAGAGACCTTATCCCAAATCGAAGACTTTCTAGTTTGGATTCTTGATCAAGAGCCAGATAAAATACAGTATTATTATTGTTTAGGTTTTTTTAACTGGAAAATTAAAGGTGATTATGAGCAGGCATTGGTTGATTTTAAGGACTTTATCAATTTCGCAAGAGAAAAGAGTATGTATGAAAAAGAAGTTGAGCTATCGGTGAGTTGGGTTAGAAAAATAAAGCAAAAAATTGATGATTTAGCGTTGCCTGAAAAAGTATAGAAGGATTAGATGAAAATATTGTTTTGGAATCTAAAGCAGCAAAATCTTGTTCAAGAAACTGCTGAACTTGTTCACGAAGAACACATTGATTTTATGGCTTTTTCTGAATCAAGTAACGCATTTGTTGAAGAATTAATAAACATCTTAAAATCCGATTATGATCAAGTGTTCTATTTTCATGAAACTCCAGGATGCGATAGAATTAAGGTAGTTACGAAATTGAAATTGAACGAAGTTATGCTTTTAAATCAACACAAATATTTTTCGTTGATGCTTATAATGGGTAATAAAAGACCATTAATTGTTGGAATGGTCCATCTCCCTTCAAAACGCTATCATGAACCAGATGAAATTAGAAGAGCATCAGAAATATTGTATATATCAATTTTAAATGAAGAAGAAATTCATGACGTAAATGATAGTTTGATTTTTGGTGATTTTAATGTTGATCCTTTTGAGATGCCAATGGTTTCATTCTCAGGGATGTGTGCAACCAATCATCGCGATTGTATATCGCGAGAAATTGTGACAAGAGCAGGAGAAGCAAAGAGAGTATTTTATAATCCTATGTGGTCTTTGTATTCAGCCTTTGGTCAAAAACCTGGTACTCATAAATATGACCGATATGGAGAGGATGTTATATGTTGGCATTTTGTGGATCAAGTTATAATTCGTCCATCTTTGATAGATGCTTTTAAGTTTAATTCTCTCAAAGT
Source organism: Desulfobacteraceae bacterium (assembly GCA_027858815.1). Taxonomy (GTDB): domain Bacteria; phylum Desulfobacterota; class Desulfobacteria; order Desulfobacterales; family Desulfosalsimonadaceae; genus SURF-3. The sequence continues at coordinate 411 of JAQIBZ010000525.1, read as the reverse complement.
TTTAAATGGAACGACAGGACATAAGTATACAAATAAAAATGGTTTGCCGAATTTATCTGATCATCTTCCAATAACTTGTGAAGTTGAATTGTAAAAAAGGAGAATGAAATGGGGATCTGGGACAAAGGATTTAAAGAACCTGATGAGCAATTTCCAGAGGAAATTTTGAAGAGTTATATTGATTTATTTGACAAAGCCACCGGCGGATTTGCCTCTCTTAATCTGGAAAAAATGTCAGAGGTTAAAAAAATTTCTTCAGGATTAGAAGGTTATAATTTCCAGTTCAAAATAGTATTAACCCATCTTTTTCACAATAACGAGCAGATGCTCATTATGAACATATTTTTAAAGCCCTTAAAAATTTAAACGTAATTATTCCAGCATATTAAAAATACGGCAATCTGTCTTTTT
>JAQIBZ010000517.1 GCA_027858815.1 Desulfobacteraceae bacterium | reverse complement strand
CTTCAAAAACGGCATACAGCGGCAGCGTTAGTGTGTTTTTCACCTGTTCTGTTAAAATATTTACCCGGGCAGTCATGCCGGGTCGGAGATCCGAGTCATTGGATGTGATCACTACCGACATCTGGAAATATTTGGCCCCGCTGCTCCCTCCCCCTTTACCCGATGCCAGAGCACCGATAAATGAAACACTGCCTTCAAGCGATTTATCCGGATACGCATCCACTGTGATGGAGCATGACTGTCCTGTTCTGACTTTATGAAGATCCACTTCACGGATATTTGTTTTTACAACCATTGCAGAGATGTCCGGCAGATATAAAATGGGCTGGTTCTGAAGAACGGTATCTCCTATCCGGGGTTTTCTGTTTTGCCCGTCTCTGAATGCTTCGTAGAGAATCACAATGCCCGAAGAAGGTGCGGATATTGTCGTTTCCCGGAGCTGATTCTCCGCCTGTTCCAGGCGGTTTTTATAATTTTCCAATCCTGCCAATACTTCATCCAAAGATGATTTTGCCTGGGCGATCTTATAGACACTCCCTTTCCGGGTTTGATCCCGGAGCATTTCCGCATGCCCCACATTTGCCTGATACTCTTCAATCATAGATGGATAGACATGTTTTTTATAGTTTTGAAATTTTTCTTCCGCAGCTTTCAGCTTTTCGTCGAGCAGCAATACTTCTTTTTCAGATCTGGCAATTTCACTGGGTTGGTCATACCCTTTTTCTTTTAGCGTTTTCAGGTCATTCAGGTAGTTGAGGTATTTTGTCTTTTCTTTTAAGACTTTATCCGCCTCCTCCCTGAACTGGGCAAGTTGGAGCGGTCCTTCCCCTTTCTGGTATTTTGTCAGCTCAAGATCCGCTTTATGCACATTAAACTCAGCCGTGTTCAGCTCTTTCTCAACCTGGCTTTTTTCCCATTCAAATAACTGTTTTTTTGCGCTGACGGCTGCTTCCAGTTTTTTAATTTCCCCTTTCAGCAGGAGAATCTCTTCTTCAAACGGGAGCGGATCCAGCTGAACCAGCATATCTCCTTTTTCAACCCAGGAACCATCCTTAATCAGATGGATAATTTTTCCTTTTCCGCTTTTTAAAGCGGAGGTGACCATATTGGACCTGGCGGCATCTAACGTACCGATGGTATTCACTTCAATTGAAAAACTTCTCCGGGTGGCCATTACGGTATCAGATGGTGTTAGTCCCGGATCCGTTCTGACGAATTGAGAAAAAAGCATAAAAGAAGCAAGAATAGCTATTGTTGTATAAAGTAACTTTATTTTCATTCGGTTTGAAAACCTATTTTAATTGTATTCTATCAGTGTTCCAATTGTTTTTCTTAAACGATAGGTGCCGGTAATATGATTAATTTGAGCCGAAAGATGGTTAAGCTGTGCCCGGTGAAGTTCGGTTTCCGCTTCAATCATATCAAAATTATCCGCCATGCCATTATTAAATTTAATCCGTGAAAGCTCAAATTTCCCCATGGCTTTTTGAATTTGTTGTTCAAGAATCACCATTCGTTCCCGGCTTTTTTCTAAAAAATCAACCTGGTTTTTTACTTCTTTGCCAAGCTGATCTTTTTTGTTTGCCAGATCAAGTTCGCTTGACTGGACAGTGATAAGGCTTTGCCGGTAAGAGTTTTTTTCCGACGTCCGCGCAAAATCAGAACTGCTTGTCAGGTATACCCGCCACGATTCTTCACTTAATCGAAACACATCATTGTCAAAGTTATTGCCATTACCGGATCTTGTATAATCAAAGAATACGGTAAGATCCGGAAGCAGATAATGCTCGGCAATTTTTGATGATCTCTTTTTTTCATTGAGCGTGTCCAGTGCACTTTTGATTTCAATGCTGTTTTCAAAAGCGATGGCCTCAATTTTATTTATATCCAGTTCCGTAGCGGTACTTTTAACCGGGGTATCGAGTAAGGCAATCTTTCTGTTCTGTGGAATGGACAGAATGGATTTTAAGTTGTTATAAGCTGTTTGAAGTCTTTCAAGCGAGTCGGTCAGGCTGACGGCAGCATCTTTTTCTTTTATCTGGGCTCTGTATACGTCAAGGGGTTGCGCAAGGCCGACATCGGTCTTTATCTGGGCAATGGCCGTGTGCCGTTTGAATTTTTCTACCAGCAGCTGGTTCATTGCCACATTTTTTTTTTGTTCAATGATATGATAAAAGGATGTCACGGTTTCCAGAACAATATTCTCTTTTGTCTGAACAAGGGCTCTTTCTGACGAGCGGATAGAAAATTCAGAAGATTTTATATTTTGTGTATTAACGAGTTTGCCAAAATATTTAAAAAGCGGAATCTCTAAAGAAACCCCGGCGGCTGTCCCGTAATCGGTATCGCCTTTGGAAATGTATGGGGATAATGATACCTGCATGCCGTATTGAAAGTTTTTAGAAAAATTGAGTCCGGAATTAAAATTTTGATTGCCATCGGTAATTCCACCGCCGGCAAATGGTCTTACTTTTATATCAAAGTCAGAACGGGCGGTGCTCAAATTCAATTTGGCTGAATTAACAGAATGTTGCGCATTGATGATGCTTCTGTTTTTTGTCAGCGCCGTTGCGATTGCCTGTTCGAGAGAAAGGGCAATCGGAGGTTCATTAGCATGGCCAGGTTTGCCGGAAACAAGAAAGGCCAGAAAAAAAATGATAAAAAGAAGAGCGATTTTATTCTGTATGGCAGTTAATGGTGTTGTTAAAAAAAAGAATAAATTCATGGGGCGTCAGGCCGGGTTAAAAAATTTTGGTGATTATTAATCATAGGGTCATGGATCGGATCGGTTATGTACAAAAAAATAACGACCCGGGAACAATGGACTGCATTGTTTTCCCGGGTCGTTATAGGGTTTTGTTATCGAGTAAAATGTAATGTCCAGCCGATACTTTCATCGACCATGGTAAATGCATCGGAGTCACCGGTGGCAGTTCCGGTATATTCTGCGCTTTTGTCATAATTTAAAATCAGGTTTGTCCCGGTCAGAGTCCAGATTCCGGTTCCACTTGATTCACTTGTCGAGTTATCCGACCATGTGGTCACCCAGTCATATGAAAATGTTTCATTCGCATTAAAAGTAAAATCACCTTCTAATGTGGGCCCACTATTGTGTCTCCCGTTGATATTCCAGAATCCGATAATGGTTTTTTCGGTTAGATCCTCATCTTGCCCAGGATTGTTGTCATCATCACCACCACTGCTGCCACCACTGCTGACGGCTGCCGCTGTTCCCCCGGCAACAGCCGCAACACCTACCCCGACTCCCACGATGGCTGCAGTTGACCAGCCAACGGCACTGGCTGTAATGATGCCGGCAGATGTGGCCCCTGTGGCGGCGGAGGCAGAAGCGACGGTGGTGCTGGATGTTGCTGAACTTGCAGCTCCTGTACTAGAGGATCCTGAATCTCTGATATTGTGATAGAGCAGTGCGACAACACCAAATCGGGCACCGGATTCTACAAAATCAATGGTAACATTATCACTGAATCCTTGGAGTTGTGTCGGTATTTTGTCCAATTCCATGCTGACCTTGATTTCCCCTTCTTTGGGGATTTCCTGCCAGGCCGGAAGATCCTCTTCAGCATCTTTGCTCATGGTAAAGGTCTGGCTGCGAACCACTTCTTTTGCATTATTTACCGATAGAAAAAGGTATTCGATCTGGTCCGTAGTGGCCGATGGTGCCGGCAGTACACCGCTGTATTCATCAGAACCCATGGCGTTCATGGACACAAATACCAGGTTCGCTTCGCCGGCAGCTTTAAAATAACATCTTACCAGTTTTACACCTTCATCGTCTTCTACCTGAGCTGTCAATTGGATACGATTGTCAGGAATAAAATAGTCAGGCGGTGTGTGCATCATTTCGGTGTCGGCGGCATGGGCTGATGACGCTGAAAATATCGGAGATAGAACAGAAACAAACAGAAACATCGTAAAAAGAAAAAATATGGCTGATTTGCCTTGATAGCCGTGATAATTAAATTTTGTTATAAATTGTTGCATACATGCCTCCTTTAAATGTTATGAGCTCTTTTTTTAAGATAATTTGTTAGAATATATATTATTAAGTAAAGCCATATTTTGATGCATTTTTTTTTGATTCAATGGATATGATTCAAAGGGCGTGCACATTCATGCAACGTCGGTCCCCATCCTTATTCTTTGATTTGAATCTTCACTGCCTGGTCCAGAAGATTGTCAAAATCGAGTTCAACCTTTCCCTCTGGCAATGTTTTGAGCATTTCCTGGACCAGCCAGGCAATCCGGGCGGACCGGTTTGCGCCTGCATGGGCGGCCAGATTTAAAAGTGCGTTAAAGGGGTCGAGCTGCCACTGACGGTGAGCGGTTCGCCACTGCTCGCTTTTCCAGAGAACAGTACCTGTTTTGCAGTCAATCAGTCGCAAGGAGCAGGAGACCACAATCGCATCATAAACCCCTTCATGAATGGATGCCGATTGATCGACCTGACCCATGAAAACGGCATCGGCATTGAGTTCTTCGCTTAGCCGCTTCATACTGAACCCCTGAAGCTGGCCGGATGTCTGAACGCCAAGGTCATCCATGACTTTTCTGACTTTGTCAACGGAGATGCGGCGGTAACCTTTTGTCTGGAGTTGCTCATAAACGCTGTCATAAAGAAATGTTTCAAGTTCCGGTTCCAGGGTCAGATTATCCATCGGCAAAACAGCAATGACGTCAGGCGTATATTTGGCGTAATCCGGGTGGACTTCCCAGTACTCCTCGTCTTGTTTTTCACCTGCCAAAGCAGATTCAGTCCCGCACAAAAAAAGAAAAGCCACACACCATAAAAATATGAAGATTCTATTTACGGTAACTTTAACCCCGGTTGGAAATGCCTTTTTCACGATCATTTGGTATTCCTTGCATGGAATTTTTTGTCAATTCAGGCGGACGCCGCTCCCATCCTGTTTTACAGGCGTGTGGCGTTGACTGGTCCCCCCATAGGTTGAAATTAACTCAAAAAGTGCTTTTCCGATGGCCAGATCCAGTGCATCGTCACCGGCGCTGCTGTCCCAGGAGCCTACCTGGCCGCTGGTGAATGTCTGGCGGATCGTGTGTTCTCCTTTCCCGGAGGACAGGTATTCCCCGGTTTGCGCATTCTGCAGAATCAGGTCAACCCGGACAGTGGTGTCAATGGTTTTGGCTTTTGACATGGCGCTGGTCTGGGCATAGGTATTGACATTGAAACGGGTGACAGCCCCGGAAATGAAATATTCGCATAAAAGGATACGATGGGCCTGCTGCATTTTTTCCGGGCTTTTCATGATATCAGCCTGGCTTAGGGTATCCCAGTCAAACAGGCGTTTCATTTCCTCCCATTCCACCACTCGGAAATACCCGGTGCGGAGCAGGTGGGAAGATAGAAATTTGGAAGATGTATCCCATAGTTTGTCTGCGGAATAGGTGCTCTTGTTTTCAAATCCGGCAACCGCCACCAGGTCCTTTTTTGCCGGCGGAGGGGGAACGCGGCTCCAGTCAATGGACGTTATCTGAGAATCCGGAGGTAAGTAGGGGCCGGGCGGAGTTTGGTTCCCAGCGCATCCCAATAAATAAAATGAGCCAATAAAAAGGATAATGACACCGAAGTGCCGGAGTCGGTTTCTGTTTTTCATAAAAGCAAATCCCCTGAAATTTTTGTTATAATGATGTTCCCTTTTAAAATCATGAATTGATTTGACCGCTTAAAAAATCAGGGTTCTTTTTATACTAAAAACCCTTTTACATCAAGATCTCCATGACGATTACTTAAGTTTTAAAAGCTGCAAATCTGTTCCCTGCATACGGAAATACGGATGCTGCTGCCCGCTGGTCAATCGGGGAACCTGGCGGGATACAAATTGAAAAACTTCGTTTAATGAAACATAATTGTCCTTATCATAATCCGCCTGGCCCTGCATGGCTTGGACTAATGTATAGGTAAATGCGCCGTGACCGCTGAATTTGGGATCCAGCTTGAACTTGTCGGACTCCATGGAGACTTCACCGGCTTTGGAAGCAGACAGTATATATAAGCCACTGGCGGCGTTCATGGCGGCTGCCAGGTCTTCACTGTCACCACTACCGCGCATGCCTACTTCCAGTGCACCGGAATGACAGGTGTCCATGGCAACGATAATTTTATTAACATTTTTTGACAGAATTTTAATCGATTCTTCAAAATCGGACATACGCAGACCCTTGGAAAGGACGGTATCAAAATCTGCGTCCGCTGGCATGAAGTAGTAGGATCCGGACTGGCGGTGTTTGATTCCATGGCCGGCCACAAACAGGAAGATGATGTCATTCGGTGCCGCCATTCCCAAGTGCCGGGTGATCCCCTCTATAATACTGTTGCGCGAAACCTGGTCATTAATCAGGGTTTTGAAATGGACTTCGGAAAATGATTTTCCGGCCTGGCTTTCAAAGAATTTTGCCAGCTTCATCGCATCCTGGTCCGCGTATCTCAGGTTGATGGCCGAACTGCTGTACTTGGAAACGCCGATGGCCATCCCCCATAAAACCGGTTTAACGGCCGGGCCGCTTGAATGGACAGGGCTTGATGACGATTCAGTCCATGCATTTTCCCCCCGGGTCACTTCAAGAGATTTTCTGGCAATGTTCCCGTGAATATCAGCGGCCTCAATGGAAATGTTTCGGGTCGCATCGTTCACGGGCATTTCATACAGAAAATGGCCGTTTTCGGCGATCGGGATTTCCGTGTCGTTAATTCTTACAAAAAGAAGATTGCTTTCATCCTTGATCATTCCATCGACAATGGTATTTTTTACCTTTGGTTTGATGGCTACCTGGAATCCCCTGGTGACACCAGGGCGCAGCAGAACGATATCCGGCGGGACACTGTCCTGATCCCGGTCGACGGCAACTTCTTTGGAAACCATTTTACCGGCAGTATTGACCGCCATAACCAGGAATCGGTTTTCACCGGGGCTGAGGGTCACCGGATGCAGAAAATGCCCTTTCGGGTCATAACCAACTTTTTCACCGTTGATCCGGACCTCAGAAATGCCGGTAGGGTCAACCGCCAGTCCTTCAATGTTTAATTTCTTTTGACGGGAAACCGTTTTAAATCCGCGGTTCGGTGGCGGGTTCAGGATAACGATTTCAGGTCCGCCCGATTTTTGCGGGGCTCCAGAGATGTCTGTTTTTTGGGGAGATGCCTGAGCCATGTCCATTGCCGGAGTGACGACGGCTTTAGCGGTGACTTTGGGCTTGAGTGACGGCATTACGGAAGTTTTATAGCCTGCCAGTTCTTTGGACTGTTTGGCGGATAATTCAGCCGGCAGTTTTTTTTGAATTCTTTGGGCCATTTCGGTTGAAAGTTTCTGGTACGTCGAATGGGCGGCTTTTTCCGCTGACCGGTCGGCGCTTGAAAATGACACGCTGTCCATGTCAACGGTGCGGCCAGTGGCCGCATTGACAATCCGATACGAAAAAGAGGTAACGGCTTTGTTCATTTTCATGTTTATCACATTTTCTTCGCTGACACTTGTCTTGGCCTTGGCACTTAAAATATAGGCTGCTCCCCGAAGTGCGGCGGCTTTGCGCATTTCAGTCATGCTGCCCTTTCGGGCGGCTGTCACATCCTTATCGGAAAGGCCTTTTCCTTCAGACAAATCATCGGATGTCAGGACATCAAACTGATTGTTGAGCAGTTCCCGGGCAATCAGCATTTCAGTCCCTTTTATCATCGCCTCGCTTGAACTGTCGCCTGATTCTTCAACAACATTGATCATTACTTTTGTGGGAGAGGCCGCGTGACCGGCAGATGCAAAAAGTCCTGTCATTAAGACACAAATGCCTATAATAGCTATTTTTTTCATTTACGACCTCCTTCGTATGGTCTTATCATTGCTGTCCTTCTGGGTGTGCCAGAGCATTTTAAAGTGTTATCGTGGTTCTTGTTTGAACCGAGTTTCTCAAAATTTTATTTTTTTAGTCATTGCGAGGGAGGTACGACCAAAGCAATCTCATGAATCAATCTCATGAATCAGGGGATTGCTTCGTCGTTCGTTCCTCTCTCCTCGCAAAGACAAACAAAACATTAGCTTTCCGTTCGGGTATTAGTTAACAATAGAATACACCAGCCGCTGCTGGGAGATATCCCGGTCTTTGATGGCATCAATTCGCTGGTAAAAACGTGTTGTCTGGGACATCTCCTGCTCATTAAATGACATAAATGGATTGTCCGCATTAAACGATGTGTCAAACAGGTTCATCGGTGTGTCGGAAACCAGTGCAATAACGGTTTCCTGACCTGCCGGGCCGAAAACCTGCAGATCAAAGTCCATTTGCTCATCAGGAATCGCGTATTTCCGGTTCGCCTGAATAAACTGGCCGGAAGCATAGTGATTGGGGAATATCTGGACCAGATCGCCCTGGGTGTTATACCCTAATACAACCACATAGCAGGGTTGTTTAGATTCAAAATGAAAGCTGACGGCCTCGCCGATCCGGTAGCTGTCTTTGTCGGTCCACAAGGAAAAATTAGTCGCTGTTTTGCCGTTGCCGACGGAAAATATTGCTTCGGTCAATGACGCGGGTTTGGATATTAACTCATCCGGCATTGCCGCGCCTTTACCTTCTTCTGGTATTGCATTTTTGGAATCAGGTATGATTTTTTCAATGGACGCGACATTGGCATTGTTTGAATTTTCGGGTATCGGATTTTTATTTTCAGTAACTTGTTGAGAAGCTGGCGGTTCATCGGAAGAATCTGAACTGAAAATGATAACGGCAAAGAAAAGCAGAAGGAATGCAGTGCCGGAAGCAGCCAACGCTTTGATGTGTTGTTTGTAAAAGGGCAGTGATGGTGGCGGCGGGGTCGCGACGATTGTCTCATCCGGATAAGCTCCCGAATCAGCCAGGTTTCCCGGCATTGCACCAACCACTAAGGTGGCATCATCGATAATCGTTGCATCGTCAATGACTGTTGCGTCATCGATAATCGTAGCATCATCATCATTGGCAATGGCATCTGATTTTCCGCTCTGATAGTTGCGCAGATCTTTTAATAATGCCCCCCCGTCATCATAACGGCTGTCCGGGATTTTCTCCAGAAGTTTCATGATGATGGCACCCATATCCCGCGGTATATCGGGTCGCTGCGTTTCCGGGCGGGGAGGGATTTCATGAGCTTGGGCATAATAGATAGCCGTGCTGTCTTTACCTTTAAACGGATGGTTTCCGGTCATCATTTCATAGAATACCAGCCCCAGGCTATAGAGGTCACTGCGGGTGTCAACCGTATCTCCTTTGATCTGTTCAGGGCTCATATACCTTGGCGATCCTAATATGGTATTGGGAGCGGTCAGGTCGCTGTCACCCATGTCCTTGGAGATGCCGAAATCCGCTATGATCGTTTTTCCCTGCCGGTCAAACATGATATTGGAAGGCTTGATATCCCGGTGGATAACATTGTGGGAATGCGCATAATACAGGGCATCTGCGATTTCGATCATTATCCGGACGCCTTCTTCGGGATCAAACGGGCCCAGTTTTTTGATTCTTTCCGCTAACGTTTCTCCTTCGATAAATGGCATGATGATATAATCAAAGTCATTGTTGCTGCCGAAATCATAAATATCGATGATACCGGAATGATCAAGGCTGGCTGACAGTTTGGCTTCCCGGTAAAACCTGGACTTGATTTGTTCGTTTTTGACCAGTTCCTGATGGACGATCTTGATGGCGACTTTTTTATCCAGGGCTTTGTGAATGCCCAGATATATTTTGCCCATGCCGCCGGCCTGAATCAGGTGCTTGATTTCGTATTTATCGCCCAGTGTTTCCTGGATCAGGGCCTGGTTTTCGTCCATAGCCATATTTTCGGGTTCCTTACTGGAGTTTTTCCAGGGATTTCTGATAATACTTATTGCTTTCCACGGGCATGACTTTCAGTACTTCACGCCATTTTACCGCTGCTTTTTTGTTTTGACCGATGCCTTCGTATACCAGGCCCTCCTGGAACAGCTTTTTTGCCTGGGATTCGAGTTCATTGATAGCTTCGGCGAGTATCTTTTCCGTATCCTGATAACCGGGCAGTACTTGTGAAACTTTTTGTAAATAACTGACTGCTCGAGTGTAATCCTTGCTTTTAAAGTACGTTATTCCCTTATCATAATCATTGCGAACATCGTCTTCTAATAATGTTTTTATGTGTACAACAGCATGCCGGACGTGGGCAGTTTCCGGTGTGTCCATGCCCGTTGCCAGCACCTGATCCCATTCCTGTAATGCCTCATGGTATTTTTCCTGGTCATAATATTGCTGGCCAAGATCAAAGTGTTGTTTTATTTTGGCCATATTTTCTTCTTTCTGGTGCAGAGATTTTTTGTTTTGTGTTTTTTCATTTTCAAGGGCAGATCCGATTTCAGCTTGTAAAGAAGTCACTGACAGGTCATTGGGCGCAAGAAAAGCGGCTTCGGAAATAATTTCCATTGCATTGGTATAATCGGATTGCAAAAAAGCCTGCCGTGCCCGGGATGTGATTGTGGCGACTCTTTCCATTTTCTGCTTTTGCTCCTCCTCCGCTGCTGCCTGCTTCTGTTCTTCAACTTCAATTATTTTTTCGCGGCATTGGCTGATATATGTCAGTGCGGTTTCATTTTCAGTGTCGACTCTCAGCACGGCCTGAAACCGGACCAGGGCTTCATTGTAGTTTCCGGTATCAAAAAGTTCCTTTCCGCTTTGAAGATAAACGCGTATTCGATGCTGGCCTTCCATATCGAGCATGGCTTCAGCTTTTTTCTGTTCTGCCGGTAAAAGGACTTTTTCAGGGTCGGGCGTATCGTTTGATGAAGCAGATATCAATACGATAATTAACAGCACAAAGATGATTCCGAAAGCAGCTGCCATCAATCGTTTGTTTTTGAAAAACGGCGGCATGGCTTTTCCGATCCCGCCATCAGATGTTTTGTCGTCAGAAAAGTCGATGCTCCTTACAACCGTTAGATCGGATGCTTCAGAACTGCCGAGCAAAACAGTACGGTCATCCTCCTCCGGAAGGGATCGGACGACAGTTTGATCACCCGCCATATCCGCCATATCCGGCAGATCCGTTAGATTCGGGGGCAGCATAATCTCCAGGCGATGATCGCCGACTTGCAGGTTATCCCCGTTTTGCAGTTTTTCCGAAAGAATTTTAGCGCCATTTAATCGGATGCCGTTTTGACTTTTAAAATCTTCAGCCTGCCAAAGGCCGTTTTGAAAAAAAAGACGGCAATGCTCCCGGGAAACCCTTTTGCTTCTGAGTAACAGGTCGCAATGTTCCCCACGGCCGACTTTGACGTCCGCATCTGTGGGAAATTCTTTTTCAAAAAAGGAGTGGGCATTCTCAAATACTTTTATTTTCAGCAATCGTCTATCTTCCTTGTATTTCATTAAGTGATTTCAGGGCATTAATGTATTGATCACTGTTTTTGTCCCTTGAGAGTTCAACAACGAGACGAAATTCATGGGCTGCGTCACTATAACGCATATATTTGTAATGCAGCTGGGCATTCTGGTAGTGTGTCTTGACTTTTTCTTCCAATTCTCTTTCCGCCCGCAAAAACCAGGTCTGTGCATCCGCATGATCCGGATAAAAAATAACAGCCTGGTTCCATTCATCCACTGCCCTTGAAATATTTCCCGTGTCATAAAAAAACATACCCTGGCGAAAATGCTGGTCCGCTTTTTTCATATCTTCTGAAGAAACATTCAGACCGGTCGTGGAAAATGTGTTGCCGGCCGCGACTTTGTCCGGTGATGTTTCCGGTAGTGGCGGGAGTTCATCCAAGGAAGACTTTGTCATGGTTATATCTGGGTTATCAGGGGGGTTGCTGTCTGTCCCAAGGAGAAGAAGTACCCCGCCACAGATTACCACCAGTAAGGCGATCAAGGCGATTCGCAGGGGAGGGATGGTCTTGCCACTGTCGGCTGGCAATGTTTTGCCGGTTTTTTCAACGGCAAACAAACTGTCACCCACACGGAATTGTCCTTTGTCTTTTAACGTCATTTTTTTGACGGGTTTGCCTTTGATCAGGACCGGGTTTGTGGCGCTCAAATTTTCAATGACAATGTGTTTATCCGTTACAACCAGTTGCGCATGTCTGCGTGAAACTGTTTTGTCAGACATATCAATTTGAATATTACATTCTTCAGCCCGGCCCACAAGATATTGTCTGCCGGTTTCCAGGTTAATTTTTTTTCCCCGGCCAAGTCCCTGTAAAACAATCAGTCTGAATACGGGTTTACCGGTATGATTTTCAGCGTGTTGCATGTTCATTCAACTTTTTCCTCAAATACCAGGATTACATTATTTTTTTCAACCGCATCCGCAACTGCATCATTATTATTATCATTGAAATTGACGCGGCGCAGGCGGTATGTTTTTTCTGCATGTGAAACAGTCAGTTCCGTCGTACCCTCTGAATCAATCATCTGTGAAACCGCCGGAATAATTTCTGTTTCCAATGCTTCAATGATATGCATGCCTTGCTGGCATTCCGGCGTGCCCAGGCCTGGCGTAAAATTGTCTGAAAGACGTAACAGGGTATAGTTTTCCCGGTCAATGATGCACCAGGGGGCAGTTAGTTCACGCAGCTGTTCGTCCATTGTACCTGAGCCAGGTGATGCCGGCATGGGCGACGGAAAATCAGTAGTGGCCTGAAGTGATTTATTTTCACGGGTAGATGTTGGTCGGGCGGTGGCCTCGGTCTTTATGGGACCCGTTGCTGAAGAAAAAGATGACGATGATGATGTTTTTCTTATCAGCAGGCGGTTAAAGGCGCGTTTGAGATTATCCAGCTCTGAATACGGCGCCTGATATTCTATGGCAGTACTCCCTTGTTTGATGGCCATTTCCACTTCTTCATAAAGGGATTTCAGGGGATTTAAAAACGCTTTTGCCAGCAGATGGCTCATCAGCATGCCAATGACACATAGTATCGCCAGAAGAAAAAAGCCCAGTGCACCCATGCCAAATGTTTGTTTACCGGCTGCCTGCTGCCATGCAAAACCGATAATCGCAGCGCCGATGGTCTTGTTTTGCTGACGGACAGGGTAGAAAATTATTTTTTCATTTTGTTTGCCATCGTCAATTTTTAGTTTTGCGCCGGCAAATGCATTGGAAAGACCGGACCAGTCAAAAAAATCACCCTGTTTTTCATGAGGTGCGATGATTCTGCCATTAGCATCAATCACAAACGCATAGATCACCCCATCCTCTAAGCGAACCGGTGACGTCCGGACCTGGATTTTCTGGCCGGTCTCTAAAAACGGCCGGTTCATTTCAGCCAGATAACGGGTCAGTAATATGCCGGATTTTAACATTTCCTGGCGGGCGATCGTTGCGGTTTGTTTTTTAAGCGGTATATACCCGATGAGAACAGCCAGCAGCATGGCGATGCCGAAGATCAGAAAAATGCTGACTTTGATATTGTTAATGCTGAAATTGCGGATGGAGGCAGCAATCACACCGGGTGGTTCATTCGTTTCCAGTTGAGCCATATCCGCTGTCCGAATGGTAAACGGTTTGATTTCGATTTCAAAAGAATCGGTAAAGTTCTGTTCTATAAATTTTTTCCCCTGAAGAAAAATCCCATTGGAACTGCCGATGTCTGTTATGTGAAAGTTTTTATTATCAATGGCCAGCGTTGCATGATTTTTGGATACGGCACTGTCCGCCAGAACAATATCCGCGTCAGGAGTTCGGCCCAGTGCATATGTCCCATTTGACAGCTGAAGCTTCTTCTGCAATTGCCCATTTTTCAAAATTTGAATTTCTTTACTCATGTTTTTATCCCATGACCATCTTAATAACGTAAGGGCCAAAAATAACGATGAAAATAATGGGAAAGATAAAAACCATCATCGGGAGCAGCAGCTTTTGGGATGCCTGGGCGCCGATTTTTTCCGCTTTTAAAAACCTTTCCGAACGCATTCTGTCAGCCTGGGATTTCAACACTTCAGCAATACTGGAGCCCATTTTATTGGCCTGAATCAGAATGGAAGAAAAAGAATCCAGTTCCATCAGGTCAACACGGTCCGCCATGACCTTCAGCGCTTCCTCCCGGGAACGGCCCAGCTTGATATTCTGGTCCATCAGGTATAGTTCCACAACAAACGGGTCTTTATCATGTCGGTAAATATAGCATACTTTCTGGACGGCTGCGTTGAAAGCAAGTCCGGCTTCCACGGATAAAGACAGCATGTCGACCACATCCGGCATACTCAATTTGATTTTTTCCTGGCGTTGTTTCTTTTTCTCGTAAAGCCAGAGGTAGGGATATGCCAACCCGGCGGCGGCGGCTAAAAAAATACTGAAATAGCTGTCAAAATATATAAATCCGCAGAAAGCAAACACCAGCATGATTGAAAACTGAAAGCCGAGTATGTCATTGCCGTTAACCTGGCTTTCCAGGCCGGCAGTTATCACATATTTATTCGTCCGGGATTTATATCCCGGTATCGGCAGCCAATGAATCAAAGGGATTAGCAGTTGATAAAATGGTTTAAACGCCAGAATGAATCTGGCTTCTTCCGGAATTTCAAAGTCATCATCCTTGTTTTTGTCGGATAAATCTATCCCTTTTTTTCCGGACATCATCGTATATATGAAAAATCCGATAGCGCCAAAAAACAATAAATAACTCAATGGTTTGATAAAACTTAGTGATGCCATGATATTTCTCTTTTTCTGTTATCGTCTAAGTATCCATAGTAACACGCAAAACTTCCTCAATGGTTGTTGTTCCTGCAGCCAATTTGTGTATGGCGGCTTTTCTTAATGAGGTCATGCCGTCTTCTACAGCAGCGTTTTTCAAAACCTTTGCCGGTTGATTCGCCAAAACCAGGTCAATGATCCGATCATTCACCTGAAGCAGTTCATATATGCCCATCCGGCCGTTATATCCCGTACCGGAACATGCTTGGCACCCAACGGCTTTGTAAATACGTATTGTGGCGGGCGCGATATCCAGAACTTTTAGTATTTCGATTTCAGGCTCATATTCTATTTTGCAGCGTTCACATAAGCACCGCATAAGGCGTTGTGCAATGACGGTGACTTGCGCGGAAGCGACCAGATATGGCGGAATACCCATGTTTACCAGGCGGTTGATGGCTCCTGCCGCGTCATTGGTGTGCAGGGTACTCAGTACCAGATGACCTGTCATGGCGGCTTTTAATGAAATATCCGCAGTTTCGGAATCGCGAATTTCACCCACCATGATAATATCCGGATCCTGGCGTAAAAAAGAGCGCAGGGCAGCATTAAAAGTCAGGCCTGTTTCAGCAGTACAGCTGACCTGGGTCAGGCCGTCGAGTTTATATTCCACCGGATCTTCGGCTGTCACAATATTGACGTCATCCGAGTTTAATTCACTGAGAATGGCATACAGACTTGAGGATTTACCGCTGCCGGTGGGACCGGTGACCAGAATCAGGCCGGTTGGATTGCGTATAATCGCTTCAAGCCGTCGGGCATCTGCCGGTTCTATGCCCAGATTGTCTATTGTAAGCTGTTTTTTATCCCTTTCCAGAATACGCATGACAATTTTTTCACCATACAATGCCGGCAAAGATGAAACGCGGATGTCCACGACTCTGTTTTTGATGAGGCCAAAGCTGATGCTGCCGTCCTGAGGCAGCATCCGTTCATCCAGGTCCATCCTTGCAATCATTTTCAGGCGGGGGATAATCCCTTCCTTAAACACAGGTGGCCATGACCATGCCGTCTGCATGACCCCGTCTTTCCTGTAACGTACTTTAAAATCGTTTTCCCGGGGTTCTATGTGAAGGTCGCTGGCTCCGCTTTGTACCAGATGATTCATGGCAAACTGCAGCAGTCGGATCAGGTGCGCATCATTGACCAGAGCCAGTGGTTCTGCCCGGTTGGTTTTTAGTTTGTTTAATGATTGAAGGGCGTTTTCAAGCAATATTTCGACTTTATCCGACATGGGCTCGCAAATGTCCGAGCGGCCGGTATAATACTTTTCAATAGTCTTTAAAATAGCGGCCCCGTTACAGCAATAGGGCTTGATCCGTGATCCGGTGACGGCTTCCAGGCGATGCAGGCATCGGGCATCCTGGGGTATTGCCATGACTACATGGACGTATTCCTTCTCATGTTTAATCGGAAAAACGATTTCTTCCCGGGCCACAACAGCCGGCAGCAAAAGTGTAATATGTTCTATAAATGAGGGATCAAAAGAGACAAACGTCGGGTCCAGGGCCTGGATGCCGGTGATTTCCTCAAGAACGGAATTAACCTGGGCAGCATCTGCAAGGCCTTGTTCGATCAAGTGATCGGAAATCAGGCGTTGTTCCATATCCGGAATTGCGCCGATTTTTATTCCTCGGATCTGAAACGCCTTGAACAGCTTCTTGTTGAATGTCACAATTGCTTCACTATTCAATCTGGAAAAATCTCCATTTTTGATTTATAAAATCAGTAATTACCAACCTGTAAGGTATATCCGTTTCTGAAAAGATACGTAAACTCACCGGAATATTCAGAACCCTTCAACGCCAAAGCATTTTTTAAAAACCACAGCTCAAGATCGTCGTTTAACTTTTCCCGTTCTTTTACCTCCGGCGGAATTCCTTTGATGCGGTCGATTTCCTCGCCGTTGCGGTAAAGGATCACGGTGGGAAGCATTTCAAGCGAAAACCGGGAAGGATCATCGCTGATTTGCCAGTGGAACATGGCAAATTTGGCCTTGCCCTCGTATTTTTCCGCCAGGTCTTCAATGCGTCGTTTCATATCCAGAGACTGCCAGTACTGATTGTTATAAAAAATTACGATGGCAGGGCCTGAATATGACGTTATCTCATCAGTATATGTCTGATGATTGACGGTCATTAATGCTGCGGCCTGTCCAGTTTCGGGTTGCCATTTGTCGCGTGATGTCCCGGCACAGGCGGATAATACAACGGCTGAAATAATAACAAAAATGCCTGCAGTAAATATATTTCTCATATGGTAATCCTTTGTTTCAATGGGTGCGGATTTAATATTATTCTTTTTGCCCACCGCTTGGCCGGCAAATAGGGCAGTCCTATTTTTCCCGGCACTACTCTGTCCATCCCTCGTTGGGATCTGTCCATCCCTCGTTGGGATCTGTCCAACCCTTGTTGGGATCTGTCCATCCCTCGTTGGGATCTGTCCATCCCTTGTTGGGATCTGTCCAGCCTTTGTTGGGATCTGTCCAGTTGGTGCTGTCCTTTTGGCCGGTGGTGGTTGCGGACGGCTGGTTCAACGTCACTCCCGGTTGATTTGTGTCAGTGTTACCGGCTCTGACTCCGGTGCCGGTTTGTGAATCGGCCGGTTTGGGGCCGGGATTTCGGAAAATCGGGCGCTGCTGGCCAGGGTTCGCATTCCAGGACGCATGAATGTCCTTGATAAGTTGCTGATTGGTTTTGTCGCCCGGTTTGATACCCAGACGAATGGCTTCCGCTTCTATTTTATCGCGACGCCACTGGGCCTGATGATCGAGTTGGGAATGAAGGTTGTCATAGGCTTCATTCATGTCACTGAAAAGCCAGTCGGTCCACGCGGATCGTACCCGGTCCGTATTAATCGTTAAGTCAAGGCCTGTGGTGATTTTTTCGCCGGGTGCGATATCCTTTTCATATTTTACGGAAGCTTTGACTCCCCAGTTGGTCATGGCAATAATGTTTTCGATTCCCCGGACGATTGCCGATTCACTGCGGGGATTCCATTCCTTATCATACAGGTCATCTGCAGATCGGCTGAGATCCAGTCCGATGGATTGTTCCGCTTCTAATTTAATAGGAGTATCACCCGGTGTTGCCACTTTTTGACCATAGTTGATTTTAATCTCTGGTTTTTCCCATGTCCCTTCAACGGCTATGGACCCGTACTGGGAAACAACCCCTCCCGGCATTTTTTTTTCTAATTTGATTTCCTTTATGCCGATGGGTGCCTTTGGATCGTAACTGACTTCAATGGTTCCGACGTCTTTCTTTTCAATTTTAAATTTAAAGGGAATTTTGCTTTTCTGATCCCAGCCTGCCAGATCCAGCATGTCGCATTCGATGGCTACTTTGTTACCCTCTACGTCGATCAGGGTGACTTCATAGGCCATTCCTGCAGAGATCCCTGTTTGGTCCTTAATCTTTTTTGCAATTTGTTTTATTTTATCGATATTATCATTAAATGCCTTCTGGACTTGACTCTCCATATCCGGAAGGGCGACCTGGATCACCTGTTTTAGATCCATTTGAGGATTCGGAGAAAGAATAATATCCTCCCAGTTATTCCGTGTTGACGCATGTGCATATGGACCCACCAATGAAATGACACAGAAAATGAAAAGCCCCGCTCTGAAAGACTTCAAGTATATTGCCCGCATTGTGACCTCCTTTGATTTTTTATAACTGTACCTGGAAATCTAAAAATATTATGTCCAGTTGCATATTTATATTTTTACCTTTACAGCCTTCAGCATCAGGAAAAGTCCGACCGCTTCCATTAACCCAATCAGGACAATCAGCATCCAACCCATTATGGTTGTATACATCAGGCTGAAAACTTCATGGTTCATTGAATTTAAGATCAGCGCCAGAAACAGGGGAAGCAGTGCCAGTATCCATGCCTGGGTTTCACCTTCTGCGGTCATGGATTTAATTTTTAACTGAATACGCCGTCTTTCCTGAATTGTCTGAGCCAGGGTATCAAATCGTTCAGGCAGGTTCCCGCCGGATTCCAAAAGAATCAGGGTGGCGTTCACCATGATTTTGGTGTCTGGGCCTGGCATTCTTTCAGCCAGATGAATTAAGGCATCTCCAAGGCTGGACCCCAGGCGGTGTTCACTGAGCACCATGTCAAATTCCTGGCTTACCGGGGGCTTGGCTTCCTGGACGACCATTTCAATGGCCTGAACCAGACTCAGGCCGGCCCGTAATCCGTTGGAGATCATTACCAAGCCGTCCGCCAGTTGTTCTTCAAACTTTTTTCGGCGGCGCTGCCTGAGAAACATAATGATCGGGCGGGGCAGGTTATATATGCCCAAAGCCAGGAGGGCCGCAAGAAAAATTCTTGTTCCCAGCTGATCGGTCAGGTTATCGGGGAGGTTGTAAAGCTGGTGGTCCGGGATATTAAAGTTTCCCGCCTCTCTGGCCCGGGCTTCCTCAAAAGCCGATTCCGTATAGCGTTCCATGATCGTATACAGTATCGCCAGGTTTTGATGGGCCTTGCCGTAATGGGGCAGGGCTTTTACAGCCTTTCGCAGTTCACTCTCTGCCCGCTTATAATTATTCATGCCAAGATATGCCACTCCCAATTCGTTGTAAACGAGGGGAGAGTTATTACTGATGACTTCTTCCAATAGCAGCACAGCCTGCGAATACTCTTTTTGCTGATTGAGCTGAATGGCCTGTGTAATGGTGTTTTTTTTATCCGCCTGGGAAACCTTGCCAGGAATAAAAAATCCCAGCAGCATGCCTATGATGGTGACCGATATAACGATTTGAAAAATCAGTTTTTCATTTATATTGTAAAACATATCGGCCAGAGATAGATGAATCCAATGGGCGTATGTTGTTTGCCGGCCTTTGGAAAGCATACGCCCCCGAAGCAAAAAATAAATACCTGTCCAAATTAACAGCAGGAGTGCCGGCAGTAATATAATTTTTTGATCCATCACTTATTGTCCTGTTTATTATGACCCTCGCATCAGTTTTTATTGGTGATGCCGTCGGATCAGTTACTGGTCCAGAAAACCTCTCTTGGAATATGAAGGCCCCGTTCACTGAAACGTTCAATACAGCGCGGCACATAACCGGTGGATGAAAATTCGCCGACCACCCGGTCTTTTTCCTCTCCCCGCTGCTTAAAGACAAATACATCGCCCAGTGTAATGACTTCTCCCTGCATGCCGTCCACTTCAGAGACCTGAATGACTTTACGGGTACCGTCCTTGAAACGGCTGATTTGAACAATTAAGTCAATGGCTCCCACGACCTGTTCTTTGATGGCTTTCATCGGCAGCTCTAATCCGGCGTACATCACTAACGTTTCCAGTCGAGACAGCGCTTCGCGGCAGGAATTGGCGTGAATGGTGGTCAGGGAGCCATCATGGCCGGTGTTCATTGCCTGAAGCATATCCAGGGCTTCTGCGCCGCGACATTCACCGATGACAATCCGGTCCGGGCGCATGCGCAGGCTGTTTTTAACCAGATCCCGAATAAATACTTCGCCTTTACCTTCTATGTTCGCCGGTCTGCTTTCAAGGGTCACGACATGGGGCTGGCGAAGCTTTAGTTCGGCGGAGTCTTCGATGGTAATGATCCGTTCATTTGCCGGGATAAAACTGGATAGAATATTCAGCAGGGTGGTTTTTCCGGACCCGGTACCACCGGAAATCAAAATATTGAGTTTGGCCAGAACCGCTGTTTTCAAGAATTCGATGATTTGTTCATTCACTGCGCCAAAATTTATCAGGTCATCAACGCGGATCTGATCTTCGGGAAATTTTCGGATGGTCAGGCAGGCCCCTTTTACAGCCAGTGGTGGAATAATGGCATTAACCCGTGATCCGTCTTTCAGCCGGGCATCCACCATAGGGGTGCTGGTATCGACTTTTCGACCCAACGGTGCGGTGATTCTGGAGATGATATTGATCAGGTGCTGTTCGGAAAAAAATTTTTTATCAATCCGGGTCAGCTGTCCTTTTTTTTCAACAAAAATTTCATTCCAGGCATTGACCATGATTTCGGAGATGCTCCCGTCGATCAGAAGGTCTTCCAGAGGTCCCAGTCCTAAGGCTTCCTGTAATACTTCTTTTAAAACCTGGTTGCGTAATTGTCTGTCCTGAAGTGACGATTCATTGTCAATGATTTCAGATATTTTTTGTGCAACCAGACTTTTCAGTGCCTCTGATTTTTCACTATCCTGCCCAACCTCGGTATCCAGCTTTTTAAAATCAAGGGATTCCAATAGTTTTTCGTGCACAGACAGTTTTAATGCATCGAGATCCACAACCGGGGCATTGGTGTTTGGGTCATTGTTTTGATTGTTTGCAGCCATGCTGCGTGCTGTCTGGACCATTATATATACCATCTGGTCAAGGGCCTGGGTAAGGGGGTGTCGTGGAAATTTCTCAGGATAGCTTCCCATAGCCATATTGGCATTCGCATCCGGGTCAAAAGGAATGATGGCTTCTGGTTTTTTACCCAAATGTCTGGCCATAACGTCAATGTCACTGGGATTTGATTTATCAAGGCGATTGACAATGACTTTAACGCGCTCTTTAGAAAAATTGTGACTGCGCAGGAGCTTAAGGTCGTTCTGGGTTTGCTTCAGGGATAACGCATCCGGGGTTATCGGCAGAAGAATCATGCCGGATTTGTCAAAAATTGCCTCCACAACCGGATCGAATTTTGTACCGATGTCAATAATAATATACGTGTAAACGGATTGCAGGCAGGCCATCACTTTTCCGATGGTCTGTGGATTCAGGAGGTTGTCATCAAGGTTGTGAAATCCGTCGGACAGACTTAGCACGAAGATGCCGGAGCTGTGGGCTGAGGCATACCCTTTAAGCATACTGGGGTGCAGTTTGTCGGCCATGGGCAACAGACTGTCGATTCGCTTGATATCCTTGAGTTTCAAAAAATATCCGATATCACATGAAAAAGGGCGGCCAAAATCA
The DNA here is from genome assembly GCA_027858815.1 of Desulfobacteraceae bacterium. Taxonomy (GTDB): domain Bacteria; phylum Desulfobacterota; class Desulfobacteria; order Desulfobacterales; family Desulfosalsimonadaceae; genus SURF-3. Next base: position 3,288 of record JAQIBZ010000517.1, on the reverse strand, counting down.
ATGAGCAGAACTTTTTCTTTAGTGTCCAGGCACAGGTCAACCGCCAGGTTCGCAGCAATAAAACTTTTGCCGACCCCGCCTTTTGAGCTGTATATTGAAATGATTTGACCGTTCATGCCTGAGAAACCTCTCTGTTAAAGTCTATTTTGCCTGCTGGCGCAATCGTTCGAGTTCCTGCTGTTTGAAATCCTCTTTCACTTTTTGCTGAACCTCCGGTGTTGCTGAAGTGTCGGTCAAAATGCGGGGTGTCACGAAAATGATCACCTCGCGGGTATCGGTTTCTGCGCGTGACTGATCGTTGGCCTGGTAAAGGGAAGAACCGCCGCCTGGGGGGGATGCGGACTGGGAGTTCAACTCCTTTTGTCCGACCAGGCCGCCTAATGCGATACTGTTGCCGCTGGCCACGCTGAGTACTGTGTGCAAGTTCGTGTTGCTGATAATCGGAACACCGCCCGGACCGGAACCAGTGACGGAACTGGACTCTACGTCTATGGAGCTGACAATATTTTTGTAATAGTCTATTTCCGGTTTGAAATTAAGGGTGACACCGACTTTTTTGAATTCTACGGACATGGTGCCGCCGGGCTGGCTCACGGAGATCGGTATTTCCGAACCGGCAAAAAACTGGGCGGCGGTTCCGCTTTTGGTGATCAGGGTCTGCTGCATCAACGATCGGCCGCGTCCGGATTCCTGGATTTTTCTCATTTTAGGAAAAAGGTTGGATATCGTACCGGCCAGTGATCCCCCCAGGGTGGGTGCAGACCCGGATGAACCGGAATAGGACCCGGAAGCGCCCAAAGATCCACCCGGATTCCAGTGAATGCCGACATCGCGAAGGGCTGATTTTTCAATTTCCATGATATTCAAAGACATTTCGATGAGGATGGATTTTGGGGGAGGGGCTGGTTTGGCTGAGGCCGTTTTTCTCGATACCGGTTTCCGGATCGCGATGGCATTGATAATGGAGGGGGAATACGCTTCGGCAATTCTCTGGGCCCGTTTGGATTCCGTTTCACTGGAGACACTGCCAGTCAGCATAAATTTGTTTTTCGTCACCGTCACTTTGACATGGTTCATTTTTTGTGATGCAAGAGATTTTTCGATTTCAGACTTTACAATATCTTTCATTACCGGGGAAAATTCCACCAGGTTCACCACATTGGGCATGTCGGTGATTATTTTTTCTATTCTTTGCATACTGTTCTGTGTGAAGACTTCGCCTTCGACAAATATCCTGCTGCCGACCACTCGTACATTGATCCCATCGATATCACTGATAATTTCACGCAGATCGTCGGCCAGAAGGTTTATTTCGCTGCTTTTGACAATTATTTGAATTTCGGATTTTTGATTATCCGAGCCCCATATAAAGATATTGCTTTGTCCGGGTTTTTTGGCATTTATCAGTACTTCCTGATCACCGGTTTTAACTCCTCCGCAAATTTCCGGATCGCCGATGGCAATTTTTTCGACATTAAAGCCGGTTTTTAGAACACGGCTTTCCCCGGCTGAAATCTCAAGCCGGTCCGGTAGTTGGGCAAATAATAATCCTGCCGGACAGAACAGGGTGATGCAAAAAAGTAAAATAAAGATTCTGCAAAGCGGGCGCGCCATAGATCAACTCCCCTTATGATAGTTGGTTAATTTCCTTATCTTGAAAAAGCTTCAGCACCTCTGATTTCAACCCATGCCGGGTTGCCCCGCGGGATGATACTTTTATTAATCCCCAGAAATTTCTGCGCGGATAGCGGTGGCAGGCTTTCTATTTTCCCGTTGTCAAAGCTTGACCGCAGGGCAACGGACAAAGTTCCGATTTCCTGGGCCAGGTTCAGAATCTGGACTTCACGCGGGGTTAAAGATACGGTCATCGTTTTTATCTTGTCTTTTTTCTGAGATGATCGCTGCTGGTCGGTTTTGAAAACATTGCCGGCAGCGTTCTGGTTTATATCTCCTGTATTGAGTGAACGGCGTTTGCTCGATGTCTGATTGACGGCCAGCACCAGAATATTCTCCAAAACAGTCTTGGTGATGATTTCTTCGCTGATACTGCGTCCGTTTTGGAATGAGCCCACTTCCACCGTTACCATGAGATCTACCATGTCACCGGGTTGGACCAATTTGCCCACAGCAGTGACATCCGTTACGAATACGCTAAATGCACGGTGGTTGGCCGGAATTTTAGATGCAATGCTTTCCGATTCCGTGGCAATGAACATGGATTCAAGGATTTGGGTGCCTTTGAGAACCGGTACATTGATGTTGCGGTTGATAAGCCGTTGGGCGTCATTGAAAGCGCCGGGCTGGACGTATTTCTGGGGGATTTTTACCAAATCGAGCATGTCGGAATCAATGCGCATCCCTTCCGGTATATCCCGGTTGGCCAGGATGACCTGGATGGGCGTTGCCATCTCCAGCAGGGCTTTTTCCTTGCTGGAGATGTAGGAAAAAAGGAGTAAAACGGCAAAAACGGATACCACCAGTGAAATCAGTAACGCCTTCACATTAGACATATTGACACCTCAATTCTGTAAGAGTATTTCCCGGTAAAGTTCTTTTCTGTTATATATACTGTCGCCTGATCCTTGATAAGAACCTTCGTAAAATTCGATTTGCTGATGTGTTGAAATAAAAGGCCTTCCTAAAACCTGTTTCATTTTCCCCGGAATATCGACAAACACATCTGTTTGAACCGTTTTTTTGGTAAAGGGATTTTGTGCGTTCTGAAACATGGAGAGTCTCATTTCATGACGCAGTGATTCAATGGCGGATATATTTTTAGCCCCCATTTCATAGAAAATAATCAATGCCAGCAGAATTATTGCCAGAAACGTCATCATAAGGGACAATTCCACCACTGCCTGTCCGCGTTGATTGCCCGCAGATAATTTCTTGCAAATTATAATTTTGCGCAATTTCAAATATCTGTTTATGCAATTAAAATTCATTTTATATCGTTGTTTTTAACTCAGGTCTACAACCTGTTTCATTTACTTGACTAAAACTGCCATGTACGAAGGCCGTTGGTGATAGATGTTGCCGCCCGCCGGTCTGGCTGCTGCCGTTGCTCTTAATGTGGGAACACCTCTGAAAATAGCGTCGGCCACAGCAAAGGGGTGGGCCGGCAGCATAATGTCATAGTCAACATATGTTGGTGTTTTTTTTTCTGTCTTTTCAAGCATCTGGAAACTGTCGTATAGCGGGGTCATCCTTTGTGCCGGAAAACTGAACAGGCCGTAAAGGGCGTCCGCAAAACTCGGATCAACCGGGTTAAACCATTTTATTGTCGCC
>JAQIBZ010000514.1 GCA_027858815.1 Desulfobacteraceae bacterium | reverse complement strand
GCAATACCCAGGAGCCCTGCCGTGCAACTTTATTGGAATAAAACAGGCAGTTCTTGCCAAAAGTGCCCATTCCCGCACGAGCCGCTGCCACCCGATGGGGCAGATTAAACGGCACTTTTGAATCAATGCCATTGTCACGCAAAAAGCCTCTGAATGCCTTAATCCGCTGACTCAAGCCATCTTTTGTCACCCGGTCATCATCTAAATAACAGCGTCCGAAGTGCCCTTCCATGTGACTGGGATACGCCTGCCGGAAATATACTTCCATGAGGACGATGACCGTTTGTGCATCTTCCATGATGGCTTTCGGATCTGTTCCTTTCATTAATTCCAGCCCGACAGACTCGGCCCAGCCATATTCGTCCTGCCGGTTCGTTAAAAATTTCTTATGTGTTTCAAACGGTTCCGCTGTGGTAAATCCCACATCCTCAAACCCAAATTCCTTTGACTTCTGAATAATTTCTTCTTTTGAAATCATAATTTATTCCCCATAAATTTAAATAATTACACTATATAGAAATAAACATAACTAACTGATCGTTCAATTAATTATATCAGTGAAAAGTTTTATGTCAACCAGGGTTTTTCAGGAATGTCCAGACGACTAAAGAATTATGCTTAAATCGACGAATATTGGCTATATTACAAAATTTTGCTTGACAAAAAGATCCGATTTACATTTAATACATAGAAATAATTAAGAATTCGTCAAATACCGGCACAATTTTTTTTTCATAAGATTTAAATAAATAGGTCGATCATGGATGAAGAGAACAAAAACATTGAAGATGATCAGGATTATCCTGAAAATTTTGATGATACATTTGAAATAGGCATGCCTGTTGAAGACACATTGAGCACTCTGAAAAAAAGTGAATCCCCGGATAATGAAACAGACATTAAAACAGACATCGAAACAGATGTTGAGCCGGAAATTGAAACGGAACAGGAAGCCGAGGATGTGCAAGATAACGTCGAAGAAGATGTTCCTGACAATGATCAGGATAACCCTGATAATTTTGATGATACTTTTGATATCGATGACACCTTGAATTCTCTGAAAAACAGTGACTCCCCGGATGATAAAACGGGCATTAAGACAGACATCAAAACTGATGCGGACCCTATTGAAACAGAACAAGAAGCCGAGGATGTGCAAGATAACGTCAAAGAAGATGTTCCTGACGATGAAAATCCAGAAACCACTGCTTTTGATGAAATTAAAGACCGGTTGACGGAACTTTCTCAATCGTTTGAAACCAAATTAAAATACGATGAACACAAAAACAAGATAATTGACGACCTGCACCAATCCCTTCAGGAATTCAGGGAAGGCCTGATCAAAAAATACCTGCACCGCTTCATTACGGATATCATTAAAATTGTTGATGATATGCGAAAGTTCGCATATCATCACAAAAAGCAGCCACCGTCGGAGGAAACCACAGAAAAACTTTTAAAATACATAGAGAATGTTTCATCTGATCTTGAAGATCTTTTTTCCTGGGAAGGTGTTGTGCCGTTTACCTGCGATGGGGACATGATAGACTCTTCCCGGCAGCGCGTACTCAATAAGATTGAAACAGATGATCCGGAAAAAGACAAGACTGTTGCGGAACGACTGCGGCCCGGTTACGAGTGGGACGGTAAAGTGATCCGCCCTGAAATGGTATCGGCGTATATATACCAGACAGAGTCAACTGCGGAGGATAATAATAACTCATGGTAGAGCAATCAAAACGAATTTTCGGAATTGATCTTGGCACAACTTATTCGTCAATCGCCTATGTCGATGAATACGGCAAGGCAGTCATCATTCCAAATGCTGAAAACGAACGCGTAACGCCTTCCGTGGTCTTTTTTGACGATGACAGCATTGTGATCGGCGATGTGGCCAAAGAGAGCTCCAAGCTCTACCCCAATGAAGTAGTGAGTTTCGTCAAGCGCTCCATGGGGGAACCCAATTTTATTTTTCTTCACAATTCGGAAGAATACCGGGCTGAAGAAATCTCTGCATATGTCTTAAAAAAACTTGCCCAGGATGCCGAGCAGTATCTCGGCGAAACAGTCTCTGAATTGGTAATTACCTGCCCCGCTTATTTTGGAATCAATGAACGTGAAGCAACCCGTAAAGCCGGAGAAATAGCCGGATTCAACGTCAGGCACATTATTAATGAACCCACTGCAGCTGCCATTGCCTATGGATCCCTGGATTCCAGTGAGGACCGAATCGTCCTGGTTTATGACCTTGGCGGCGGCACATTCGATGTCACAATGATTGACATTCGCAAAGACTCCGTGGAAGTCATCTGCACCGGCGGAGATCACAACCTGGGCGGCAAAGACTGGGATGACCGGCTGGTTGCGCATATGGTCGAACTTTTTCAAAGTGAAACCGGGACAGACGAAGACATTTTAGACGACCCGGACACATGGCAGGACCTCCAGCTTTCTGCGGAAAAAGCAAAAAAGATTTTAAGCCAGCGACCCAAAACACCGATTTCCGTCACACATGGCGGAGAGCGTGTCAAAATGATTGTCGATCGTGAAAAATTTGAAGAGATTACCGAAGACCTGCTTGAAAGGACCATTGAATTTACAAAAGAAATGCTCGAAGAAGCCAAAAATAAAGGGTACGAAAGCTTTGACGAAATCATTCTTGTTGGCGGTGCCACCCGAATGCCTCTGGTAAAGACGCGCATTGAAGAAAATTTTTCCATCACCCCGAAAGTATTTGATCCGGATGAGGCAGTGGCAAAAGGTGCTGCAATATACGGTTGGAAACTGGGACTTAACGACGGCCTGATTGAACGACTGTCTCAAAAGACCAACAAACCGATTGGGCAGATCAATGATATCTCGGAAATGATCGAAAGCAAAGAACTTTCTGCACAGATTTTTAAAGAAGCAGCCCAGGAAGTGGCAGATCAAACCGGCTATACCCTGCCGAGTATTGAACGTTCGATGCTCACAGTCAAAAACGTGACCAGTAAAAGCTTTGGCATTGTCGCCCATACCCCGGAAGGCAATGAGATTGTTTTTAATATCGTTTTAAGAAACACCACAGTTCCTATCACCATGAAAAAGATTTTTTATACAGCCGTCATGGACCAGAAAACCGTTTTAATTCGTATCATGGAAAGCGAGACCAGTCGCGTGGAAGTGCCGTTGGATCACGCCGTCGAGATAAAGACCGCCGTATTAAACCTCCAGCCAAACCTGCCGGCCGACCTGCCGATCGAAATTACATTTACTTTAAACGATGAAGGTCAGCTCCATATAACGGCAATGGAAACATCGCAATCACAGCAGATTGTTGTGACGGTGGATACCGCTTCCGTGATCCAGGGTGAAGACCTGGAAAAAGCCAAAGCCA
>JAQIBZ010000463.1 GCA_027858815.1 Desulfobacteraceae bacterium | reverse complement strand
AGACAAAATAAGTGCTGTCATAATTTTGCAATCCTATCTGGAATCGCGGGATTTTGGTCGTTGATGTAGTGAAGTATTTTAAATTTTAAAAGCGTTTTTTTATCCTGATTTTGCCTGTTTATGTATATGGTCATCCCGTGTTGCGAAAGGTAGCGAAGGAGTTAGGACCCGATTATGAGAATTTCTCAGAACTGCACACCAATATGTGGGAAACAATGTATCAATCTGATGGCGTTGGATTGGCTGCGCCACAAATTGGGCTCTCTATTCGTCTTTTTGTGATCGACGGGAATAGTTTATCGGATGATTTTCCCGAATTGAAAGCTTTTAAAAAAACCTTTATCAATGCTCAAATTGTTGAAAAGGTGGGTGATAAAGTATTAGAATCGGAAGGTTGTTTAAGCTTACCAGGCATTCGTGAGGATGTTTCACGCCCCGATCGTATTCGAATAAAGTATCTGGATGAGAATTTTGAACCTCATGATGAAGTTTATCAAGGGTTTGCCTCCCGCATTATTCAACATGAATACGATCATATTGAAGGCAAGTTGTTTGTGGATCATCTCTCACCTCTGCGCAGACGCCTGATAAAGGGTAAACTGAATGCCATTACGGTAGGGAAAGTGGATGTAGATTATAGAATAAGATTGCCAAAGTAGATGGTTTTTTTTGGGATACTAGGAAAGGCATTTGAGTGGATGAATCACTCAGATGCCTTTATTGTTTTACTGCGTTGAAATTGATAAGTTATGGTGTTCATCAATTATGAAGTTGTATTGGTTGCGGTTTTTTCCTGATTAGTCAACTTATTGGGGGTGTTAGTGTAATGGGGCGGGATGTTATGCTTTCAAAATGTAATTTTGAGAATGGTTTTATTTTAAAATGGAGCAGGACGTTTAGATGTGAGGTTTTTCACATTTATATGTATCAGGAAGGTACGACTACTGCCATTGGGTTCAATTATGATGAAAATTCTCAAAAAAATATGGAAGAGCAGGTTAAAGATTGTTTTAAAATTTCGAAATGCCTGGCGGGAAATAGAGTTGCATCTTGGAAATAAGGGGATTCGTATTAATATCTATCATCTTTTGAGTTTCGGTCGTCATCGCTTTTTAGTCGATCCATTCGAAATTTCAATGGATAGAGACAAAGTTGATCATTTTCTCAGATTATTTGATTCTTGTTTAAAAAGAACAGCTTCAAGTATTAAGTTTGTAACAGTGGATGGCAGTAATATTGAAACTTATTTGCCGGTATTACTTGATCTTGAACATCGGACTTATCCGGCTGACTATTGTCTTGATGAAGCAAGCTTTCTTTTGCGGTTTAGGGATAAATACTTTTGTAATCCTGTCTGCTTTTTGTATTTCAGGGATGATGAGCCAGTGGGTTATACCTTGGGTACTAATCTTGAATTTTATGATCCCTTTGAATATGGTTATGAAATTGGTTGTCATCCTGAGTATTTAAAGTACACAGCTTTTTATGCTGAAAATATATCCATTGTTCCTGAGGCTCAAAATTCCATGTTAATGGTTCGGATGATTCAAGATATTTACTGTACCTTTAAGGAGCAACAGTATGCCACTGTTTTAATTCATGCCATGACAGGAAATAATACACACATTTTGTTGAGGAAGATTGGATTTGTGACACTTCTCAACATAAGTAACTTTTTGAACGAGTCGCAAGAAGTGTCCTACATGCAGTTACCCTATCTGAAAACCATAGAGAATTAGATTTGTTCGTGATGGCTCGGTGGGTTAGGCAGGCCTGAGATCTGGGCTGGATTTGATGGCCAATGGATTCAACTCCTGATTCTGGTGATTTTGTGGATGGAATTTTGTTGGCGAAGAATGTTAGTCACGATTCCTGATAAATTCGTAAAAGAATTTTCTCCGGTTATGTAATTATTTATTTCTGCACTGATCTAACTGCTATATTGTAAAAGAATCAGGTGATTCATAAGCAATGAATTTGTTTTCAAAATTTTTATAACATGAGTAGTTCTGAATTAGAGATTCAGGCTGTCGATAGCGATACCTGGCGAATTGATATGGATGCGTTTAATGTTGGGTTGTTCAACACCTGGCAATGGGTGAGTTCACTGACC
>JAQIBZ010000441.1 GCA_027858815.1 Desulfobacteraceae bacterium | reverse complement strand
GCATTATCTGTGCAAAAAAAAATAGGCAAAAAATATGAAAAAATGGGTAACGGAAAAACTGATCTGTCCGGAATGCCTGGCAAAAGAAATTCCCCTGGATTTAACAATTGCCGAAGCGCATGACGATGATGTCATAGAAGGTGAACTGACCTGTGATTCCTGCAGCAGATCATATCCCATCCGAAAGGGAGTCGCTGTTATTCTGCCGGAAGCATCAATGTCTGTTTTATCTGAAACAACCGGGTACAATTCAAAAAATATGCTCTCCTCCTATTTGTGGAGTCACTTTTGCGACTTTTTTAATGACCCGGCGGCCACGGATGCGTACCGGACCTGGTCGTCATTTTTCAAACAATCAGATGGAGATGCCTTGGATATCGGCTGTTCCGTGGGGCGGTTATCTCTTGAGTTGAGTAAAACCCATTCCCGCGTGATCGGCATTGATACGTCTATTTCATTTATTGAAAAGGCCCGGGAACTGGCAAGTAAAAAATCACTGGAATTTGACTTAATCATTGAAGGGTTTATTACGGAAAAACGCGCATGCGCCTTTGACACTGACTTTAATTATGATCATGTGGACTTTATCGTGGCCGACGCCCTGGCGCTGCCCTTTCCCGGCCGGGTTTTTTCAACCGTGACGTCGATTAATCTGCTGGAAAAAGTGGCCTCTCCCATAAAGCATTTAATCGATATCAACCGGGTGTTGAAAGAAAAAAAATCCATGTTTGTGTTTTCCGATCCTTTTTCCTGGGACGAGTCGGTGTCTGACCCGGATCATTGGTTAAGCGGCGGGACAAACGGCAATGGAAGCTTTCGAGGGATTGAAAGTATCGGCAGGTATCTTTCAGGTAAAGACGAGATTTTTAATCCGCCGTTGGAGATCCTGGAAAAAGGCAATGTGCCCTGGAAAATAAGAAAAACGGCAAATTTATGGGAGCATATCAATTCGCAGTTTATTGTGGGAATTCGGTAATAGGAGCTTTAGCGTTGGAAAAAAAATATGGAATCTGCGGCTTATGTTTTCACAGCCCGGGCTGCGGAGTCGTGGTTCATTTTGATAAAGAAAATAAAATAGATCATCTGGAACCGGATCCGGATGCGCCAGTGGGCAAAATTCTGTGTCCCATGGCAAGCTGTGCGAAACAAATTATTTATTCGGATGCCCGGCTGAAACACCCTTTAAAGCGCGTCGGCCCGAAGGGTACCCATGAATTTGAAGAAATTACCTGGGATGCGGCGTTTGATATCATTGTCGATAAATTAAATGAAATTAAGGAAACACACGGCCCGGAAGCAGTGGGGTTTTATGCGGGAACCGGATCATATGAACGGTCTTTTAAAGATGTGTATCAATTGCAGGGATCGGAAATTTATCTGGCGTCCAGCATCCTGTTTCCCTTTGGCTCGCCCAATACATTTGGTGTGGGAGCCCCGTGTTATACATCATTGGGGGTTCTGGCCCCGAAACTGACCATGGGATGCCTGCACATTGATATGTTTTCGGATGTGGATAATTCCGACCTGATTCTTGTGTGGGGTACGGATCCGTCAACATCCACACCGCCGGAGATGTTTGCGCGGTTAAAGACCGCTTCCGCAGAAGGAGCGGAGATCATTGTCATTGATCCCAGAAAAACAAGAGCTGCCGAACTCGAAGGCAGTGAATGGATCACCATCCGGCCGGGATCAGATGGTGCGCTTGCGTTGGGACTTGCACATATTATGATCCGAGATGAACTCTACGATGAAGAATTTGTTGAAGAATGGACCGTCGGCTTTGATGAATTTGCCGAATATGTCAAAGATTTTACCCCGGAATATGTGTCAGCTGTCACCGGCATCGACCAAGAAATTATTGAAGACCTGGCTGAAAGAATCGCTGATGCGGAAGGGGCATCCTATGTGATGTATACCGGTCTGGAATATACCAAAAGCGGCGTGCAGAACATACGGGCGGTCATGGTGTTATGGGCATTGGCCGGGCAGATGGATGTGGAAGGCGGGCGGTGTTTTTTACGGCGTGAAAACTGTATTCCTTTAAATAAAAGCAGGCAAATTCCAACGCCGGGGTTTGAAAAATCCATCGGCAACGGGAAGTTTCCTGTGTATTCCCATTATTGCGGCGGCGAACCCCACGCCAGCCTGCTGCCTAAATCCATCATAGATGGAGATCCCTATAAAATAAGATCGCTACTGGTTTACGGGGCATCCCTGATCACCTCCTGGCCCAATCCCGCGCTCTGGCGAAAAGCGTTGGGTGAACTGGATTTTCTGGTCACCATGGACTTGCAGTTAACGGCTGATGCAGCTTATGCGGATATTGTTTTGCCGGCCACCACAGCATTTGAGCAGGCGTCTTATTGCTATTACGGATGCTCTTTGCGGGTGCGGGAAAAAATGATCGAACCCGTCGGGGAATCAAAACCCGGTTTTCAGATTTTAGGGGAACTGGCCCAACGTCTGGGATATGGAGATTTGTATCCCCAGAACCAGAAAGAACTGCTGGAAACGGTTTTAACAAATTCCGGGTT
>JAQIBZ010000423.1 GCA_027858815.1 Desulfobacteraceae bacterium | reverse complement strand
GTACCGGGTCTTGAATTGTGAATTAAAAATAATAACAGACAACAGTGCTCGCCGCAAAAACCAACATCCCAGTGCACCTTTCAATAGCGAACCTTGCCAAGTTACCACAAATGACAGCACCCATATTGTGGTCAGGTTATTCCAAAAAACTCCAGATCTCCTGAAGATATATCATATTTTTCAATGTGGGATGAATCTGTGATACGTCTGTAATAGACAAACCTCAATTCATATTTTTGGGTTTACATTACATTTTTCGTCACTGCAGAGTAATAAGCGACGCCTCGTTTCTCAAGATTTTTATGCCTTGCCGGTTTGATGTAATTGGTAAAACTTTTTTCCGCCCATCAGAACCCTTTTTCCTAATTATCAAGCATTGATACAAATCGAAAAAATCACGTTATTGACATGAGACCATCCCTGAAATATAAATAAATTAATGCTGTTCATCAATATAATGAAAACAGACCCAACAATAACCACCACTCAATAAAGAAAAGATACCATGAGCTTTCGTTTTCGATTATTGCTTCTGATGCTGATGTCCCTGGCATTGTTTTTCGGATATCTCAATTTATTCATACCTGATACGATTCCGTACAATTTTGATCGACTGCATATTTTCCTCTTTAACCTGTGCGCCGGCGGATCGATTATCTTATATTTTACCGAAGGCCGCCAAAAAGTATCACCCAAAATTATTGTATTTCTGATAATGGCAATAATTTATGCGATCTTTGCTTTTTTTGAAATGTATATACCGGTTCTCGTTATCGCCATGATTCTGATGGCAATTGTTGAAAGCATAAGGATTAAAAAATTTTCTTTCTTTCCCTTTGATTTTTTTAAATCAGACGTCCCGGTTTCTGCTAAATTCCATCAGGCATCTCTTCTGTGCCTTTCAATGGGCCTGATGATTTCAAGCCTTGTTATCTTAAATAACGAATATTTTTTTATACTCAATAACTTTCCAAAACTTCAGTTAGACACCTTTTTTCTGGGTTTTTCGTTTCCCCTGTCCCTGATCACCATGTCTTTGCTGTTCAACCTCATGAAAGATAACGGCAAACCCGTCTTATGGATGAAAAACATCGGCTTCTGGTTTGTAAACCTTGGTGTAATCATATTTTTTATCTTTATTATATTTGAAAAAATGGCGCCCCAGGTCTTTGTCACTTTAATTCTTTTTGGTACAGTCGTTATGATTCTGTATCTTCTGGTAAAACTCGGGAAAGACCTGCAGCAAAAAGCGTTTCTAGTTTCCGGTATGGGTTTTCTGCTTTACACTGCGATCACCGGAATTCTATATATTGTCTATGAAATGTCTCCGGATTATGTCACTGAAAATTACAAATGGCTGATGCGCATGCATTCCTTTGCCTCTCTATATGGCTGGAATCTCTGCGGGCTTGCCATTATCTGCCGGTTTGATGATTTCCCCTTAAAACTTCATTCTTATACCCTGATCGGTTTTCACTGGTTCACAGTAATTTTTCTCGCACCCATGGGAATGTATTATAAATTCTTTTCCTGTTCCGCCACTATTTGTTTTTTTGTTATTCTGTATGCTGTCATGTTTACAAAAGGAACGGCAGATTCAATTGTGTCCGCTTCAAAATAGATCTCAGGCATTAACATGAAATCAAAAATATATTACGGCTGGTATATTGCCGCCGTTGCTTTCTGGGGTTATTTTCTAGCGGTCGGAACCGGGTTTTATGCGTTTAATGCATTTTTAGAACCATTGTGCAATGCCCGTGGATGGACCCGGACCGACTTAAACCTTGCCCTGGTCATCGGAACGGTGTTCGGGTTTTCCAGCCAGTACATTTTCGGCACTATTTTGATGAAAACCGGTATAAGACGATTGATGCTTGCCGGTTCGCTGACTGCAGGTATATCATTTATATTCATCGCACGCGTTACAAGCCTGTGGCAGTTTTACCTGTTTTATTCTCTGTTGTTTATCGGCAATGGCGCTTATGGCGGGATTGTTGCCAGCAGCGCGGTAAATAACTGGTTTATTGAAAAACGGGGACAAGCCATTGGATTTGCCACAGCAGGAATGTCTCTTTCCGGTGCACTTTTACCGTTAGCAGCCCTTTTACTGATTCAACATATTGGCATCGAAAATGCTGCCCTTTGCATCGGCATTGTGATGATTCTATTCGGGCCGCTGGCCTGGATAATGATTAAAGACTGGCCCGAAGATATGGGAATGCTCCCTGATGGACTGCCGGTCAATAAAGACACTTATGCGGCCGGACAAATCCAGATTCATGTTCCCCCTTCTGTTATATCGTCTGTTGAATGGCCGCTTGGCAGACTGGTTCGAACTGATGTTTTCTGGAAGCTCGGACTGTCTTTCGGGATGATGATGATCGGAACAGTTGGCGTCATGTCTCAGCTCAAGCCCCGTTTTGTAGACACCGGATTTCCCCCTATGACGGCCATGCTTATGATGGCTGCAACGGCGCTAATCGGTGCAGCCGGAAAATACTGCTGGGGGATGATGTGCGATCGCTTTGACCCCAAACGCATTGCCATTTTCATGGCTGTAGCCAATGCCCTGGGCCTGAGTCTGGGCCTTATTAAAAACTCTTTAGCAGCATTAATTATTTTTATTCCGGTCTTTGGTTTTTCTATGGGCGGAATCATGTCGACCTTCCCGATTATTGTTGCCACCCTCTTTGGCCGGGAAAATTTTTCATCAGTGCTTCGCTATATTTCATTTTTTCTGATTCTGCAGATGTTCGGCTATTTAATTGCCGGCCGGAGTTTTGACACCACCGGATCTTATGATGCTGCTTACGGGATCTTTATCGGTCTTGATGTGATCGCCGCTTTCCTGCTTTTTTCATTAAAAAAATAATCCTTTAAAATCGAACAGATCTACACTGATTAATTAGCTTCTGCCATATCATTGCACCGATGAACGGACCAGATGGCCAAGCGTCAGGCCCTGAACCAGAATTGAAAACACGACAATCACATACGTAAATGTCAAAATCGCATCACGCGGCGCTTCAGGCGGCAAAGACAACGCCTAAGCTACTGATATGCCACCGCGCAAACCTCCCCATGTAAGGATTTTAATCACATTGGGCGAAAAACTGCGCCGAAATCGAAACAACACCACCGGAATTGACACGGATATGAAGCGAGCAGATAGCACAACGGGTATCATTGTCAAAGCGACCCAAAACGGATAGGTATCAAAAGGAATAATCAGAATTTCCAAACCAATTAAAACAAACAACACTGCATTTAATATTTCATCCAGCAATTCCCAAAAATTATCCAGATGCTCCCGGGTCTTTTCCGACATTCCAAGCATCCGCCCGTGATTACCAATAAGAAGTCCGGCAACCACAATGGCAATAGGCGCTGACAGATGCAGCGCACTGGCAAGAGAATAGCCCCCCATGACCAGTCCCAAAGTCAGTAAAACTTCCACCTGATAATTATCAACACCCCTGAGCATTAAAAAAGTTATATATCCGGCGCCCAATCCAAACACCGCCCCGCCGACCGCTTCCTTAAAAAACAGACCCAAAGCATCTGTTATGATAATCTCATGTCCACCGGCAGCAACCCCTGAAATAATTAGAAATACAACAACGCCCACCCCGTCATTAAACAAGGATTCTCCAGAAATTTTTGTTTCAAGCGACTTAGGCGCACCAGCGGTTTTTAAAATGGATAAAACAGAAATCGGGTCTGTGGGAGATATGAGTGAACCGAACAGCAGGCAATAAATAAATGGAATTTCGCTGCCGATCAGACACAGCAGCCAGTAGCTGATACTCCCGACAATAACAGTAGAAATTAATACGCCGAATGTTGCCAGAAAGGAAATAACATATTTCTGGTCCCCAAGATCATTGATATTAATATGCAACGCGCCGGCAAAAAGAAGAAAACTAAGCATGCCGTGCATCAGTGTTTCATCAAAATCAATGGTCCTGACCATTTCTTCAGCCAACGTATCAAAATGTAACCCCATTTTTCCCATAAAAATAATCGCCGCAGATATCACCAAGGTGATCAGCATCAACCCGATAGTTGTGGGCAAACGGAAAAAACGATGGTTAATGTATGCAAAAATACCGGATAGCGTTACGACTCCGGATGTCACACTTAGTGCATCCATATAAAAATCCTTTATATAATTGACAAACTCGTAAAAAGTCGATTTCTGATGGCAAAGAAAAAATATTTTATCCCATCTTGCTGGTCTTTTGGCCCGCCTTCTTTATCGCGATAAAGCGCATATATCTCGATATACTTGTTTCATCGCGCCTCGCATGCGGAAGCAACATTCATCGCCATCTGGGATAATTTATTTTTCCCGCGACCCTTAACAAAACCCGGGGGCTACTTTTCATTGTTTTTTATAAAAACTTCATTTAAATTAATAATATACATTTTATTTTATATTTGAGTTGTTACCGAAATAAACACTTTTGATAAACAGCTGTTTTAAAAAACCGTGTCGGATTGATAGTATGGCATCACATCAGGAAAATAAAGACATTGCAATTGGCCAGTTAAAAAATATATCCAGTTGGGTATCTTCTGTTCAGGATCTGAATCAGCTTCTTGAACTCATATTGCACACCGGCACCCGCATAATGCATGCAAAAGCCAGTTCCCTGCTTCTGTTAGACCAAAAAACACAGAAACTGCACTTTAAGGTCACCACCGGTACCCAGAAAGACAAAATGAAAAACTTTGCTATCAGCCTTGGCCAGGGGATTGTCGGGCATGTGGCTGAAACCGGTGAATCGCTTTTAATCGAAGACGTATCCCGGGATAAAAGATGGTATCGAAATATCAGCGATGAAATCGGCTTTAAAACGCAATCCATCCTGTGCGTACCTATGAAAGCCAACGACAAAGTCATCGGTGCCATTGAATTTATCAACAAGGCGGAAGGTGAGGCTTTTCAGAAAAGCGATCTGGAGCTACTCAATGTTTTTGCCGATGTTGCGGCATTGGCAATTGTTAATGCCAAGAAATTTCAAATTTCTGAACGTGAGAACAAAGGATTAAAACAAGCGCTGGGAACGGCCCATCAGATCATCGGTCAGAGCAAAGATATTAAAGCCGTGGTAAATGACGCTCTCAAGGTGGCAGATTCCAGAGCCAGCACCCTCATCTTGGGAGAAAGCGGTACAGGTAAAGAGCTTTTAGCCTCCCTGATTCATCAGGCAAGTTCCAGAAAAGAACGTTACATGGTCACGCTTAATTGTGCGGCTGTTCCCGAAACACTTCTGGAAGATGAACTGTTCGGCCATGAAAAAGGATCATTTACGGGTGCCAATGAAAGAAAGATAGGGAAACTGGAACTGGCCGACGGCAACACGTTATTCCTTGATGAAATCGGCGAAATGAGTCCTGCCATGCAGGCAAAAGTGCTTCGTGTATTACAGGACGGCATTTTTTACCGGGTCGGCGGAAACGCCCCCATCTCCGTTGATATTCGAATCATTGCCGCCACCAATCAGAATCTTACTGAAAGGATTGCAAGCGGTGACTTCAGGGAAGACCTTTACTATCGTTTAAATGTGGTTGAACTCCATATGCCTGCACTGCGTGAACGGAAAAAAGATATCCCGCTGATCGCCCGTCATTTTGTGGATATGTTTCAAAAAGAAAAAGGCCATTTTCAAATAGAAATTTCTGCCCCAGCCATGGATATCATGACCAAATATAACTGGCCGGGAAATGTCAGAGAACTTCGCAATGCCATCGAACGGGCAGTGGTCATGGGAAACGGCAGGGAGATTTTGCCCGAAGATCTGCCGATATTAAATACCCGGGCAAGCATTGAAACCATTGAATATGGACTCACCCTTCAGGAAGCAATGGATGATTTTAAAAAAAGATTCATCAAGGTAAATCTTGAGCATACCAACGGCAACCAGAGCAAAGCCGCTGCCGTAATGGGTATCCAGCGAACCTACCTTTCCCGACTGATATCTAAATACAACATGAAAAAATAATCCTTTTCAGATATTAGTTTCTTATCCCTGATTTTTGTGTTTTTTTGGCAAACAATTTTAAAAATTCAAAAAGTGTGAAGTGACTAAAGTGATCTAAAGTGCCTAAAGTTTAGGACTGCGCGAAACGCGCGATCATTTTTAACATAAAAATTGAAAATGCCGAAGGCATTAACC
>JAQIBZ010000396.1 GCA_027858815.1 Desulfobacteraceae bacterium | reverse complement strand
CAAGCTGAGCAGAAATTATCGCGGGCGCAAGCCTTACAGTGAAGAACATCGGAAAGCCGTGTACGGGAAAACCGTATGCACGGTTTGATGAGGGAGCATTGGTGAAAGTCTGGTTTTTTGGAGCACGTAGTAGCCGCGTGCGGCGAGGCGTCAATAAAAGATCCAAAGGTCGGGCTGATTCAGTGCTCTACTCTACCAAGAATCCCCAGCGAATCCTGCTCACTCTGGCAATTAAATCACAACAGATAAGGATAAAAACAATTTATTAATTTTGCAATAAATCCCGTTTTCTATTTTGGGGCGGCAGTGAGTTGAAAATAATCCACGGCTCTCTGGTTTCTTTTAAAAAAACGATGCGAGGGGAAAGATTTCAATGGTTTATCCGAATTTTTCATTTTCCTTTGACATCCATGATATTTATGGGTAGCCTGTAAATATCATGGATAAAAAGAGAAACTTGGAAAACAAAATCAATCGCCTGTTGGAGATGTTTCCAGTGGTGGCCGTCATTGGCCCCCGGCAGTGCGGAAAATCGACAATTGTTAACCGATTGCGGCCGGACTGGAAATACTATGACCTTGAAAGACCGGATGACTATCAATTAATCAGCTCTGATCCCGCAGCTTTTCTATCCCTTAACCCTGAGCGGGTAATCATAGACGAGGCACAGCAATATCCGGAGCTGTTTAAGGTTTTGAGGGGTGTAATCGATACTGAACGACAAAAAAAAGGGAGATTTTTACTCACAGGTTCCAGTTCGCCGGAGATTGTCAGAGGAATCACCGAGAGCCTGGCCGGCCGGATCGCTACAGTGGAATTGTGGCCCTTTACCCAGAATGAATTTTATGAAAACCCGCCGTCAACTCTCTATGAAATGCTAATCAATGAGAAGACGATCCCTAAGGACTTTATGGCGTTGCAATCCACTATCACGACCAGGCAAAGCATGGATGTCTGGCTTAAGGGTGGATTCCCCGAGCCTTCTATTGAGGGCGCAAAGGGAAACGATGCCTTTTATCATCAATGGATGGAAAATTATATTATTGATTATATCGGTCGCGACATCAGAACACTTTTCCCCAGATTGAACATTAACAACTTCAGACGATTTCTTACCCTTTTGGCGCAATATTCAGGGCACCAACTCAATATGAGCGACATGGCCAGAGCCCTGGAGATAGGTGTATCCACCGTAAAGGATTATCTGGACATCATTCATCATACATTTTTATGGCGCAACCTGCCCCCTTATATCGGCAACAGACTCAAACGGGTGCAAAAGGCAAAAAAAGGATTTTTCCGTGATCCTGGCCTGCTCCATTATTTCCTGAAAATTTCCGACCTGGACAGGCTCCTTATTCATCCGGTGGCCGGTTTTTCCTTTGAAAGTTTTGTGATTGAAGAAGTAATTCGTGGTCTACAGTCAACCATGGCCACTCGTGTCGATTTTTTTTATTACCGCTCCATTAATAAATCAGAAGTTGATCTGGTGATCGACGGACCTTTTGGTACCATCCCCATCGAGATAAAGCTCAATTCCGTGGTAAAACGAATTTCTCTGCGCGGGTTGGAACGGTTTTTAGCCGACGGGAAGGGCTACGGTATCCTCATTAATCGCGGGAAACGCCCGGAATTGCTCACGGATAAAATAATTCAAATACCCGTTAACTACATCTGATAATACGTCTTATACCACTCAATAAACTTGTCAATTCCCTCTCTATGCTTGTTTCCGGCTTAAAACCCACGTCCCTTACTTCGTCGTTACCTCCTCCCACTTTGTAATGATAATTGAGAGATAACGGTTTTCGTTACATTTCATTTAATTTTTTTGCCTGTTCCCGCAGAAATGATTTCAGCCTGTCTAACGAGGTGGGATATCCTTGTATGGGGATTCCCATCCAGTCACAGTAATCCAGAAAATCTTCCGGATGTTCCGCCATATATTGATCCAGGTATCCGATGCCATCTAAAACAATCGCACCACCCGAGTGCCGGGGGAAATTTTCATTGGCCAGCCCTTTGTCCCAGCCCTTGAACACGAGTTTGCGAAACCGGACCCAGCCGGGGGTCATCCACCAGACTTTTTCCCCGCCGGCCAGTTCATTGGCAATTTTTTCCCGTTCTGCTTCATCGGCGATCATATCCATGCAGTGGGTGGCTTCTATTCTCACAACGCCCGGTCCCTGTTCCTCGATAATGGTTTGCATTTTTCGTAAGGGTTCATCCGCGTTCAAATAGCAGAATTTGCCTCCGTAAACCACGATCACCTTGTTAACCGTTTCTTTTGCTATATTGATTTTTTCAATCAGCTGACGTTCCAGTTCATGGACATTTTCGTGAAGACCCGGTGTTGTGTAGTAAATATGTTCGGTATCCAGAAACCCTTCTTCTTTTAAACGGGTTAACTCCATGCGTAACGTACCGCAGGAAACGATTGCCATATCAGAAAAAGATAGATTCTCCATCATATGCCTTTCCGTTCAATTGCTTGAACATTAAATGAATTTTTGGCCTTGATCATCGTTTCGGCCAAAGCAGGTTTGTCATTCTCGAATGTTTCTATCGGGAATCCAGTTATGTGCTATTCCGAACATAGATTCCGGCTAAAAGCATGCCGGAATGACATTGTACTGGCCGAAACGATGATCAAGGCCGAATTTTTATTATTGCCGACAGGCTGGCCGGTGCTGAATCCGGACAACCCGTCGACAATTGAAAAAGGAAGTTATAATAGCGGAGGTTGCCAAGCTTCCTTTCTTGCTTTGTTAATCGCGTAGCGTGTTACCGACATGTTCATAATTGATGCTCTCGTAAAAAATATCCAGATGGCTAAGATAAAAGTTCCATATACAAGGCGTAGTGGGTTTTCAGATCCAAAATAATACATGTAGTATATTGAGGAGCTGAAAAACCG
>JAQIBZ010000369.1 GCA_027858815.1 Desulfobacteraceae bacterium | reverse complement strand
ACCCGCCGGAACCTCATAAAATACTGGCTGGAGGAAAAACAAAGAAAAGTTAAGAAAACATTTGCAGGTACTGATCAAACGCCGGGCAAAGCATACACCGAAACCGTCAGTCTCCTGCGCAGCCTGATCATTATTATATCTTTTATATCCGGCGCGGGACTTGCCTGGTCTGTCCTTTCATACAGCGGCACAACCCCTGTTAATATTTTCACCTGTATCTGGGCGCTGATTGTCCCCCAGTTTATTCTGATGACGATTCTGGCATTGTCTATAATGTTTTCCCTCATGGGATTTTCCCATTCATTCAACGGACTCTATCCGCTGATTGCTGCGCTTCTCCAGCGGCTGGGCAAATGGGTGGGCAAACGGGCAAAAACTGCCGAAAAAAATTTTATTTCAGCTGATCAGCGGATGCATCTCCATGCCCTGACCGGGCTCATCGGTCGACAGAAAACGATATACGGATCAGCCTTTTTCTGGCCGGTATATATTCTGGCACAGATTTTCGGTGTCATTTTTAATCTGGGGATCTTACTTGCCCTGCTCCTTAAACTGGCAATCACCGATCTTGCGTTTGGCTGGCAATCCACCCTTGTCCCGGACCCGGCAATCGTTTACCGTATGGTTGATATTTTTGCATGGCCCTGGTCCTGGATTTCATCCGCCCATCCCACCATCGAACAAATTCAGGGAAGCCGGATGATCTTAAAAGAAGGAATGATGCATCTGACCACACCGGACCTTGTTTCCTGGTGGCCTTTTTTATGTTTTTCCATTCTTTGCTACGGCCTGCTTCCGCGCCTCGTGCTTTTGGTCATGGGGTTGTGGCAGCAGAAGCGTGTGCTTAAACGTGTTAGTTTTTCGACCGGGACCTGCGACCGCCTGATTCAGCGGATGCAGACGCCTCATGTACAGAGTGCTGGTCGGGCTTATTCTTCTAAAAGTAAACCTGTCGCCATCTCTGTGCCAACGGATACAGCGCTTATTCCGACGGATTTAAAAACAGCAATCCTGACCAATCCTGCCATTGTTCTTGTTCCGGAAGATATCGACGGGCAATTTAATGATGAGGATTTAAATGAACGTATCGCTCATATCCTCGGGCTGAAGGCAGTCTGCCGAATCCGAATTGGAATGGACCCGACAACAGATATGACAGCCCTTGACGCCGGTCTTTCCCGGAACAGCATCTCCCTTGAAGGGCTGAGAATAGTAATCTTGATGGAAGCTTGGCAGCCGCCCATCCGGGAAAGCATTTCCTGGCTGAACAGCCTGCGCAATGGGCTTAAAAAAGATACCGGCATCATCATTGCCCTGATCGGAAAACCAACAAACCAGATGATATTCACCTCACCGGATAATACCGACCGGGTCATCTGGGAAAAGACCGTCAACAGCATGGGCGATCCGTTTATGCGTGTGGAAAATATAGGGGGCTGATGATGAATAAAATCGCCATTCCGACGTTTGCTATCCTCGGGCATCCCAATGAAGGAAAATCTTCTGTTGTCTCCACCCTGGCAGAAGACGACAGTGTCCGTATCAGCCCGGTTCCGGGAGAAACCCGAAAATGCCGGGAATATCCAGTCACTGTGGACACAAATGAAATTATCCGCTTTATCGACACCCCGGGTTTCCAGCAGCCCCGCCAAACTCTTAAATGGCTGGCAGAATATTCCGGCTCCGATCAACAGATGATTTCCGACTTTATCGCTGCCCACCGCACAACCCCTGAGTTTGCCGATGAATGTGAACTTTTCACACCACTGTCTGACGGTGCCGGAATCATCTTTGTGGTGGACGGATCTCGCCCGGTGCGGAAAATTGATAAAATCGAAATGGAAATATTACGCCTGACCGGGCTGCCGAGAATGGCGGTGATCAACATCAAGGAGAAAAACCGGGCGGAATTTTTCGAAGACTGGAAGTCTGAGGCACGGAAACACTTTAATACCATTCGTGTGTTTGATGCCCACCAGGCCACATATAAAGAACGGATTACCCTCCTGGAAAGCCTTAAGAATATTGACCAGGAATGGCAGCCTCAGCTGGAAGAAGTCATCTCAGCATTCAAAAATGACTGGCAGCATCGCATCGAAGATACCGCAGGCATCCTGATGGATTTAATTTTAACCGCTGCCCGGCATACGGTGAAAAAAACCTGCAATGAGGAATCTCAGGTCCCGGCACTCAAAAAACAGCTTGAAGAACAATACAAAAAAGATATCAGCCGGTTTGAAAAATCAGCGCACAAAAATATCCGGAAACGGTTTAAGCATAATATTTTTAACTATGAGTTGCCGCCCCACTCAATTGTCCATGAAGACCTGTTTTCAAAAAAATCATGGCGGATTTTAGGGCTTAAGCAATGGCAACTGGCTGCTGCCGGGGCTGCCGGCGGAAGCGCTATTGGTGTAAAAGTCGACATCGCATTGGCTGGCTTGAGTTTTGGCGTTTTTACCGCTATTGGCGGCATTGTGGGTGGCGGGTCCGCCGCGTTGGGTGCCAGACAGGCTATTGGGGCGAAAGTCAAAGGGCTGCCCCTGGGACGCATGAAAATCCAGGCAGGACCGGTAAAAAACGAACAGGTGATGTATATCCTTTTAGACCGGGCCCTGATCTATTTTTCCCATATCATCAACTGGGCACACAGCCGCCGGGACCAGCCGCAAGCTAAAAGCATTGAACTCAATTCGCAGAAAAAAGGATTTACGTCCCTATGGGACGCGCCATTGAAAAAACTTTTCAATCATTTTTTCCGGGCTGCCCGTAAAGGAGACTGGGCACAAATCGCGGCCATCAAACCCCGAATAAATGAGTTTCTTATCACATCACTCAAAGACATCTCTCAATTGGAAAAACCGACCGAGTAAAATTATACACTTATTTTCCAGCACCGGTGGATGGTTTTCTTTTTGCTGATATAATCTTCGGGGATCGTCAGGGACGTGATTTCTCTCACATCAGCAATTTGCGTTACATCCATCCGTAGTTCAAAGTCCTGGTGATTGGTTGAAAAAAAGATCACCCCCCCGGGCCGCATCAATTCCTGCACACGGGTAAGGAGTTTCGGATGATCCCGTAATATATCAAAATCCTTTTTCCGGTTTCTCGTAGTGGAATATGACGGCGGGTCCACCACTGCCAGATCATAC
>JAQIBZ010000352.1 GCA_027858815.1 Desulfobacteraceae bacterium | reverse complement strand
CATATCATTGAGGCGGTCTGTCTTTGATTTGTACGTTGCCGGGGGAAAGCATATGTCTGCCAGAATAAATAACTCCGCATTTTTTTTAGCAGTGAAGATATCATTGATTTATGCAGTGTGCTGGGTGCTGTTTTCATTTTTTTTCGATAAACCGGTTTTGTTTTCAATGGATCATCAGGCACAGCATGCTGCGTTAGACTTTATGGCCGGATTTTTGTATTTGTCTGCCACCACGTTTCTGATTTTTATGTTAATGAAGAATCAGGAACAACGGATTGCCCTTCTTCAGTCAAAGTTAGAAATAGCCGATGAATCTTTGGAAAGCCGGGTAAAATTGCGCACGGCTGAACTTGAAGAATCCTCTAGATCGCTGAAAAGATTAAAGGGGATTATCCCCATCTGCGCCAATTGTAAAGATATCCGGAACGGATCAGGGGAGTGGGAAAAAATGGAGGATTATATTCAGGAGCGCTCTGATGCCGAATTCTCCCATGGCTTGTGTCCGGATTGTGATAAAGAATTATATGGAGACAGGCGCGCGCATTTTAAAAAGATTGCCAGTAAATACGCCTGAAAAGGATGCATACATATTCCACAGGTAGCAGAGGTGAACGTTCAACATTGAACGTCCAACATCGAATAATGATGTCGCTCCGCTCCTCAGATTATTGTATAAACAAGAATGAATCCAATTTCTTAAATAGTGGTTGAACGAAAACCTCTGAATCCAAGCTGTCATTACGAGAAGAGAGGAACGAACGACGAAGTAATCCCCTGCCTTTAATGATATTGCGTCGGTCGTGCCTCCCATCGCAATGACAGGGAAGTGATAATTCCGACACTTTTCGTTCAGGGACTAAATAGTTTTTCCCCTCTTTGTTTCATTCATCATTCGGGGTTGGGCGTTTGATGTTCATCCCTTCAGCCTTCAGCCTTCAGCCTTATACCTTATACCTTATACCTTATACCCCATATATTCTTCAACCGTCGGTATTCTCCCCAAAATGGCACAGATAGATGATAGTTGCGCCGAGCCGAGATAAACTTGTGTGTCATCCCCCATCCGGTTGGGAAAATTTCGGGTAGACGTTGAAATGACGGTTGTCTCATCTGCCACCCGACCCTGGTTCCCCATGCAGAGAGAGCATCCCGGTGTTTCAATCCGGGCACCGGCAGCGCCGAAAACACTGAATAACCCGTCGGTTTTGAGTTTTTGTGCGTCAATCCGGGTGGGGGGTGTCATCCACAAGCGAACCGGCAGATTCTTTTTATTTTCAAGAATTTGCGCCACCTCGTGGAAATGCGAAATCCCGGTCATGCAGGATCCGATAAAGACTTCATCAATGGGCGTTCCGGCAATGTCACTCAACAGGCGGACATCATCCGGATCATTGGGACATGCCAGAATCGGTTCCCGGATGTCTGACAGGTTGACCTCAACTTCTGCGGCATACACGGCATCGACATCCCGTTTCACCAATTCCGGATTTTTAAGCCATTGTTCAATGGCATCAATCCGGCGCGCAATGGTATCCGCATCCCCGTAGCCGTCCGCCAACAGAGTTTTCAGGACTTTGATATTGTCTTTCAAAAAATCCGTGACCGCTTCAACAGATAAATCAATCGTGGCAGCAGCAGCAGATCGTTCGGCAGACGCGTTGGTCAGTTCGTAGGCCTGCGCAACGGATAATGCCGGCCAGCCTTCAAACTCAATAATACGACCGGCAAAGATATTTTTTTTGCCTTCTTTCTTTACGGTTAAAAGGCCTTTTTGGATGGCAGTATAGGGAACCGCATTGACCACATCCCGTATGGTGATGCCGGGCTGGAGTTCACCCGTGAATTTTACCAGAACAGACTCGGGCATATCCAGCGGCATAAAGCCTAATGCTGCGGCAAATGCGATCAACCCGGATCCGGCCGGAAAACTGATGCCAATGGGAAAACGGGTGTGAGAGTCCCCGCCGGTCCCCACAGTATCCGGCAACAGCATACGGTTTAACCACGCATGGATAATGCCGTCGCCTGGAAGCAAGGCTATGCCGCCCCGGTTTTTGATAAACTCATGCAGGCTGTTCTGCATGGTGATATCCACGGCCTTTGGGTACGCGGCGGTGTGGCAGAAAGACTGCATCACCAGGTCGGCTGAAAATTGCAGGCAGGCCAGTTCCTTGATCTCATCCCGTGTCATGGGGCCGGTGGTATCCTGGGAGCCGACAGTGGTTATTTTGGGTTCGCAATATTCACCCGGGAGTATTCCGGTGCATTCACAGGCACGACCGACCATTTTCTGGGCCTGGGTATATCCTTTTGCCGGCATCTTGCAGACCGGCGGGTTTTCAAAGGCATCAGATGCTGAAACGCCGAGGGCCTTTCTGGCTTTTTCGGTCAGGGTCCGGCCGATAATTAAAGGAATACGGCCGCCGGCCTGAACTTCATCGACAATCACATTTGTTTTTAACTGAAATTGAGCCAGCTCTTCGCCCGTATCCGTATTGATGATCCTGTTTTCACGGGTGAGAATGGTAATGGTGTCACCGTGTTTAATCCGGCTTACATCGCATTCAATGGGCAGTGCGCCGGCGTCTTCAAGGGAATTGAAAAAAATCGGTGCAATGGTACTGCCGATCACCACACCGCCCCGGCGCTTATTCGGAATGTAGGGGATATCTTCGCCGATATGCCAGATCACGGAATTAGAAGCTGATTTTCTGGAAGAGCCGGTCCCCACCACATCACCGATAAAGGCAATGGGAAGCCCTTTTTGTTTTAACTGGTTGATTGTGTCAATCATATTCGGGGTATTATCCTGAAGCCGGGAAGACAGCATGCACAATGCATGCAAAGGAATATCCGGACGGCTCCAGGCTTCTGATGCCGGTGAAAAATCATCCGTATTGATTTCTCCCTCCACCTTAAACACTGTAAATGTCAGTTTTTCCGGCAAAGAGGGTTTTTCAGTAAACCACCGGGCGTCCGCCCAGGCGTCAACCACCTGCCGGGCAAAGGCATTGGTGTTTGATTTTTCAAATATCTCGTCAAACGCATCAAAAATCAGAATCGATTGAGACAACGCGTTGGCGGCATCCTGCGCCAGGTCAGTGTGATCCAATAGGTCAATCAATGGGGCAATGTTGTATCCGCCGCCCATGGTGGACAGCAGAAAGACGGCTTTTTGCGGAGAAATCAGCGGTGACTGGCATCTGTTTCTGGCAGTATCATACAAAAAATTCGCTTTGACCTCAGCCGCTTCATCCACGCCCGCCGGTACCCGGTTTGTAATCAGGTCAAGCAGCAGGGATTCATCGACGCCTGCCGGGTTTTGGAGCAGGCCGGTTAATTCCCGCACCTGTTCGTCGGTTAACGGTTTTGGCGGGATGCCCTGCGCTTCCCGTTCCTGTTTATGTTTCAGATATTCGGTGATCATTAATATTCCTTTTCCACCACTGATGGCACAGAGGACACTGATAAAAAGACTTAACTTTGATTTTTTCCCTCTGTGTTCTCTGTGGTTAATTTTTCTTTTTACACGGCCGTTAGATGTTCATTCCGGCAGCAAATCCCTGATGAATCGCATCAAACGCCATGCCGATATTCTTGGCATCTCCGATGATATCACAGGCAATCTCTTTTGCTTCTATGATTGCAGCAAGTTCATTGGATGATCTGGAACCTGCAGCCATCACCACCGTGTCCGCCGGGATTTCTTCCACACCGTCAGCGGTTTCCACTTTGATACCGGTGGGGGTGATTTCCAGGGCTTTTGCCGTGACTTTTGATTCCACGCCATAACGGGTGACATCCTGCAGCATGCCCCATCGGGTGGTTTTCCCAAAATCCTTGCCGATCTTGTTGATCATTTCAACGATGGTGATCTTCTTTGTTCCCTTAGTTGCCATTTCATACAGCACTTCCGGTGTTTCCGCCTTGTTGACAAACAGGAACTTTAAGATATCCGCGGAAAGCGTGCCTTTTTCCGCCAGCAATAAGGCGGTTTCTACACCGACCGCTCCACCGCCGACGATCACCACGCGTTTCCCGGTATACACCTGGTCTGCCAGAACGTCCCAGGCCTGGACCACGTGGGGGAGTTCAACGCCTGGAATGGGGGGCGTCATGGGCATGGCGCCGGTGGCCAGAATAATGTGATCCGGCTTTTCCTGGTCAATCAGTGCTTCATCCACGACCTGATTTAAGCAGATATCAATGTCCCGGTAATATATCTGGGTTTCCAGGTCATACGCCAGTTCGGCAAATTCCGCCCGGCCCGGAGGGGCTGCGGCCAGATACAACTGTCCGCCCAGTTCTTCTCCTTGTTCATAAAGGGTTACCTGGTGTCCGCGGTCGGAAGCGGCAATGGCTGCGTTCATGCCGGCAGCACCGCCGCCGATCACCATGACCTTTTTAGGTGTTTTTGCAATCTCGCACGCTGTGTCGCATTCATATCCCGCTTTTGGGTTGCATAAACATTCAACATGTTTGAGTTTGAACAGGTTGTCAAAGCACCCCTGGGCGCAGGCAATACAGTGAAGAATTTCTTCGTCCCGGCCTTCCTTTGCTTTTTCCGGCAGATAGGGATCGGCGATCAGGCTCCGGCCCATAGCCACCATGTCGCACATGCCGTCGGAAATAAGTTCTCTTGCCGTATCCGGATCATTGATGCGATGACTGGCAATCACCGGCACATTAACGAGTTCCTTGATTCCCCGGGAAAGATAGGCAAACGCGCCCCTTGGAACCGAGGATGTAATCTGGGGCACTCTGGCTTCATGCCAACCCACGTTAATGCACAATGCATCGACACCAGCCTCTTCAACAAGCGCTTTGGCATATTGCCGGAGTTCTTCTCTTCCCTGTCCGCCGGGCATGAAATCATTGCCGTTCATCCGGACAATGATGGGAAAATCATCACCCACCTGCTTT
The DNA here is from genome assembly GCA_027858815.1 of Desulfobacteraceae bacterium. Taxonomy (GTDB): domain Bacteria; phylum Desulfobacterota; class Desulfobacteria; order Desulfobacterales; family Desulfosalsimonadaceae; genus SURF-3. The sequence goes on along the minus strand of JAQIBZ010000352.1, from coordinate 3,450 downwards.
CGGATGATCCGCATGATATCCAGTCCAAGCCGCATTCGGTTTTCAAGAGATCCGCCATATTCATCCGTGCGCTGATTGGTCAGCGGAGATAAAAATTCACTGATCAGGTAACCGGTGCCGCTCAAAACTTCAACAGCATCGAACCCGGCTTTTTTAACCCGTAGCGCAGCCTGGGCAAAATTATCCACGATCTGGCGAATCTCGTCAATTTCTAAAGCCTTAGGGGTTTCTCCGGTCAGTCTGGATGCAATGGCAGAAGGGGCCACCGGTTGTTTGCCGTCTAAAAAGAAGGAGAAATTGTACCGGCCGGCATGGTTGATCTGAACACAGGATCGCGCGCCGTTATTTTTGATGGCATCGGAAAGACGCGTCAGTCCAGGGATGAATTCATCTTTATGGGCACCGATGTTTAAGGTGTTGCCGGACAATTCATCCACCGTGGCATATCCCACACAAATCATTCCCACGCCACCTCTGGCGCGTTCTTCATAAAAACTGATAATCTGGTCGGTGACTTCAAAATTGTCTGCCATCCCCAGGTGCATAGCCGGCAGATATATTCGGTTGTTAAGTTCCAGCGTGTTGATTTTAATTGGTTGAAACAATGGATCTCTCATTTTATTAATCCCCCTATTATTTAATATATAAATGACCTTTTTATGCTATCAAAAAATAACTTATCTATTATTTATAATGATAATGAGCAAGCTATTTGGAAGTACTCGGATGATGGCTAAGTTAGAAGTTCCATATACAAGGCATAGTGGTTTTTCAGCCATGAAATCATACATGTAGTATCTTGAGTGGCTGAAAAATCAATATAACGCAGTAGATGGGAGTTCTAACGACGCCATCAAAAAATCACTTAACCGGTTGCCACTGCCAATGAGAAAGTGATATCTGATTTTGACAGCAAATTACAATGAAAATCCTGATCATTTTTATATATATCTTGCAATCTTTAAAGGAGGGCGCAATGGAAAAAGGCTATGTCCAGATTTATACGGGAAACGGAAAAGGCAAGACAACCGCATCCCTTGGTTTATCTTTAAGGGCAGCAGGTGCCGGACTTAAAGTCTATATTGCCCAGTTTATGAAGCAGGGCAGATACAGCGAGCTAAAAGCGCTGGAACGCTTTAACGATCTGATCACCATTGAGCAGTTCGGCACGGGGAAATTTACAGTGGGAAAACCGACGAACGAGGATATAGCCGCCGGCGGTCGGTGTCTGGAGGCCATTAGGCAGGCGCTGATTTCTGCAGCATATGATGTGGTTGTCATGGAAGAGGCGGCTGTGGCAGAAAAGTTCGGCGTTATTTCCACAGACGATATTCTTGAAATGATTAAAATCAAACCGGAAAAAACGGAACTGGTAATCACCGGGCGAGGGGCTTCTGAGCAATTGATCGCGGCAGCGGATCTGGTGACCGAGATGAGAGAGATTAAGCATTATTTTCAAGAAGGGGTACAGGCGCGTTTGGGGATAGAAAATTAGTTGATGATCGAAAGGCATATTTTGAAAATAGCTTGTCATTACGAGGAAAGAGGAACGAACGACAAAGTAATCCCCTGTCGATAAGGAGATTGCTTCGGTCGTAGCCGTCCCTGCGACGCCAGCGGCGTGGCTCGCAATGACAAAAAAAGTTATCATTACACTTTGGCTCGTTCCTGCGGTCCTCCGTGGGAATGCATACCGTTGTAAGAATAAAAATGGGAAGAAGGACTATCATTCTAATCCCATTAATTATTCATAATTAACAATTGATTATTATTTATTAAAAAGTAATTCGCAAAATGAAAAAAGCAAAATGTATTGCCGTGCTGGGGACCGGGTCGGATGTGGGTAAAAGTATTGTTGCCACTGCCCTTTGCCGGATATTTTATCAAAAGGGTGTTTCGGTGGCACCGTTTAAGGCCCAGAATATGTCCAATAATTCCGGGGTGACCCCGGAAGGTCTTGAGATGGGAAGGGCCCAGATCGTTCAGGCAGAAGCTGCCGGTTTGATTCCCTGTGTGGATATGAATCCGGTGCTGTTAAAACCCAGCGGGAAATCAGGATCTCAGGTGGTATTGTTCGGCAAAGCCTTGGGAAATCAGAGTGCTGAAGCATATCGAAAAAACAATGCGGATCTGTTTAAAGCCGCCGGCACCGCCCTGGACCGCTTAAGAGAGGTCTATGACCTGGTGGTCATGGAAGGGGCCGGATCATGTGCTGAAGTCAACCTCATGGAAAATGATATCGTCAATTTCCGGATGGCCCGATATGCGGATGCGGATGTGATTCTGGTGGCGGACATTGATAAAGGCGGCGTGTTTGCCCAGATTGTGGGGACCCTGGAATGCCTGCCAAAAGAGTTTCGGAAAATGGTCAAAGGCTTTGTCATCAACCGGTTCCGGGGGGATGTGAAGCTTTTTGAAGATGGGGTCCAATGGATTGAAGAAAAAACTGGAATCCCGGTTATTGGGGTGATCCCGTGGTTTAATGATATCAAAATTGATGATGAAGATTCCGTGGCCATTGAATTTTCTGACAACACTTCAGAAGACCATGAAAATGGTATTCCAAAGATAGCGGTTATCCGTTTGCCGTATATTTCCAATTTTACAGATATCAATCCGTTGAAACAGTGCGGCGGTGTTCAGGTGATGTATCTTGAAAAGCCCCGGGATCTTGAAGATTTTCAAGCAATCATCATTCCGGGATCTAAAAATACCCGCCATGATCTGGCCTGGCTGAATCAGACCGGTTGGACCGAAAATTTAAAGTCCTACGCGGGAAACGGAGGAAATCTGCTGGGCATCTGCGGCGGATTTCAGATACTGGGAAAATTTATCGATGACCCGGAAGGACTGGAAGAAGAGCCGGGCAGATCAGCGGGTCTTGGTCTGCTAGATGTGGAAACCGTTTTAAAAGCGCCCAAGACCACTACTTTGTCTGGATTCTTATGGAACGGAATATCAGGGCTGGGGTATGAGATTCATATGGGCCAAACCCGGCGGCTTTCAGGGTCCCCTATGCTTGAAGTTTACAAACGAAATGGCGATGTATGCAATGAGCAGGATGGATGTGTTTCAGATAACAACCGTGTGCTGGGAACATACATGCACGGTTTTTTTGATATACCGGAAATTTTAAAAAAATGGCTGGAACATATAGGGATAGATGGTGCTGAAGTTCCTGAAGTTTATGGCCTAACCGCCCGAAAGCGGGAATATGAACGTTTGGCAGAACATGTGCGGGAAAATTTAGATATGGAGTATGTCTATAAGTTGATAAATAATTAATTCTTTAGCAACCCTCTCGTTCCCACGGTCCTCCGTGGGAATGCATACTGGAGACCATATATGGGAAGAAATCGATACAAGTTTGTGGAAGTCAACAAACCTCACCTGATGACCTGTACGGTATTGCACTGGATTCCCGTTTTTACACGCACGGAAACAGTCGGT
>JAQIBZ010000325.1 GCA_027858815.1 Desulfobacteraceae bacterium | reverse complement strand
TTCCTTGATTTTTTGAGTGGTTATATTCACATCAATAATCGGTTTTGATATTGTTTTGCTGATGTAGATTGCTGTAAATAAGATCAAAATTGAGATAACAACAAATAAGATGATAAAATTTCGAATTAAATCACGAACCGGGGCATTTAATTCATATAAATCCTGCTTACAGACAAAGCCCCATCCGGTTTCCGGGATATAGGTATAGGCGGCCAAAACTTCCTCACCGCGATAATCTAAAGTTCTGACAATCCCGGTTTCACCTTGGGCAGCTTTTACAGCCGGTTCGGCATTTATCTTAAGTTTTAGCGGCGCATTTTCATGCCAGCGCAGCGCATTTAGCGCCATTACATCTTTATTCACAATAAGGGTTTCACCGGTTTTACCCAAACCAACCCTGTCGCTTAATACCGGGTAAAGTGAATTGTTAAGATCAAAACGGGCCACCAGAATCCCTACAATATGTTTGCCGGAATGGCGAGAACAGAGGATTGGAATAGAATACGCCATGGCCGGTTCTGATAATATTTTGGAATAATAGATATTATTTATATAAAATTCCCGGGACTGCATGGGTATTTTAAAGTAATCATCATTAGATTTATCCGCGCCTTCCATGGATTTGTTCGTGGATACGATGATTGTGCCGGTATTAGGATTGATAATAAATAATTCAGCATAGGCAGAGAAATTGTTCATAAAACGATTTAAAACTTGCCGGATGTTTTTTATCGTTGCTGTTTTATTTTGTTCCTGAGAATTATTGTTAATAACAGCGTCAAGGTCAGTTAATCTGGTGTCCAAAGATGCCGTAAAAATATCGCCCCTTCTTTGGCTTAACCATTCGTTTAACCGTTCTACCTTTAAATCGCGGATGGCAGTAAGCTTTTCAATGGTCCCGGATTCAATAACATGAATTCTCTGATAATAAGTGATTATCAACGTAGCAGCCAATGGAATTAATGAGAGTAAAAGAAACCAGACAATGAGCCGGTGTTGAATACTTTTGAATGAATATTTTTTCATTATGAACTCCTTACGTCGTAGTAGAGTTGTTGAGTTGTTAAGTCGGTAAGTAGGGGAGTCGGTGAGTCGGGGAGGGCAGGTGAGTAGGTAGGTAGGTAGGTAGGTAGGTAAGTAGGTAAGTAGGGAAGTAGGGAAGTAGGGAAGTAGGGATGTCGGTGACCACTTAACGAATTCCCTACTCACCCACTCACCCACTCAACCACTCAACCCACTTAACCACTAACCCACTTAACGAATTCCCAACTCAACCACTCAACCACTTAACCTATCACCCACTCAACCCTCTTTCTTCCTCTTAGCAAGATACTTTATATATCCATTTAACATCCTGATAATTTCAAGTATGTTAGATTTTAAATCGTTATAATGGTCTTCGGCAATATAATTCTCATCGAGTGCAACTGAAAGATGATCAATTAATTCAAAAAGGGATCCTCTTGCCTGTCTGCAGAATTGTATATTTTCCTGATAGTGATACCTTCCATAACCTTCGGCAATATTTGCAGTAACGGAACGTGAAGCTCGAATCATTTGATCTTTAAGACGATATTTTTCTTCAGAAAGAAAATTCTTTGAAAGTTTCGATATCCTGTTCCGCATTTCTCTAGATTTAATCCAAACATCTAAAGTCTCAAATGTTAATTTAGTTTCACTCATAATCATTTCCCCAATTTACTCACTCACTCACTCACTCACTCACTCACTCACTCACTCACTCAATCACCTACTTACCCACTAACCTACTCAACCACTAACCCAATCACCCAATTTTCTGATAGATATGGCAGCACTTGTTTTCCTTTCTAAAGTCTCTTTTATACTTCTCAACCGGAATCTCAGCTTCGCCCAGAACAAGACAACCATCTGTATTTAATGACTGATAAAGCTTTTCAAATATCAGTTCCTGATGGTCGGCATTAAAATAAATAAGAACATTCCGGCAAAACACCATGTCAAAGCCGCCAAAAATGCTCACCGGCGGGGCCTGACTTTTTTTATCAAGTATATTATAGCGTGAGAATGACACCATATCTTTTATTTCCAAGACTAAGCTAAAGGAGTCGTTTTGAAGGGTAAAATATTTTTTTAAAATAGAGTATTTAACATTTTCCACACTTTCAGCCGGATAAATCGCTTTTTTCGCTTTTTCCATAACATTTTCGTCAATATCGGTGGCAAAAATGCGAATATCAAATTTTATTTTTTCCTTTTTTAAAAATTCATTAATCAGTATAGCGATTGAATAGGGTTCTTCTCCTTTTGCGCAGCCGGCAGACCAGATGCGCAGGGAAGCATCCGAATGCCTGTTTTTGTTATAAATTATTTCCGGGAGAACAATATCGGCGAGATACTCAAAGGTCAGGGGATTTCTAAAAAAATGACTCACGTTGATGGTCAACGAATCGATCAGATTGTCTAATTCAGAAGGGTGTGCTTTTAAATAATGGCAGTAGTCTTTATAGTCATTGCATTTAACAGACGGAAACCGATTTTTGACCCGGCGCTCAATCATGGATTCTCTGTAACCGGAAAAATCTAGGTTTCTTGATTCATGAAGAAAATCAAGGATGCATTTTAAGTCGCTGTCTATTATAGCATCTGCCATTTTAAGCCCCTGAAATTATTCAACGCTGCAAACGTTTCGGTAACATAATACGGCCTTGATCATCGTTTTGGCCATATGTAGGGGAGGGCTTTATGCCCTCCCGAAAAACGGGCGGGGATAAACCCCGCACCCTACGGAATATAATTTTTAGGCCTTGATCATCGTTTCGGCCATATGTAGGGGAGGGCTTTATGCCCTCCCGAAAAACGAGTATGACGAAGGTGTGAGTCATTCTCATCACTGGATACCGGGTTCTACGGAAAATGGGCGGGGATAAACCCCGCACCCTACTGGATACCGCACCCTACGTAAAAGGTGGCCGAAACGATGATCAAGGCCCATAATACTCTGATTCTGATTCTGTTATATTTGATTTTAGATGTAAAGTAAATAAGGTATAACTACAGGGTAAATTTGTTCTGACCGCAAAGCCCATTAACCACGGGCCTGTTGACGCATTGACGGTCGGCACGGTGGCCGACCCTACGATGTGTGTTGCCGTATTGACGGTCGGCACGGTGGCCGACCCTACGATGTGTGTTGCCGTATTGATGGTCGGCTACGATGCGTGTTGCCGTAGGGCGGGCCACCGTGCCCGCCAGTCAAATTGAATAGAACAAATTTACCGTGGGTATAACTATGTCTGAATGGTAACTACATTAATTAGTGCCTGAACGAAAACTTCAAAATCATGGTTGTCATTACGCGGAGTGAGGAACGAATTCGATAGTAATCCCCTGTCGATAAGGAGATTGCTTCAGTCGTACCTCCTTCGCAATGACAAAAAAAAGTGCAATCTGGAGACGTTCCGTTCAACCATTAATTAGTTAATCAGGCTTTACTTAAAACATCACGAATGGTTTTAATCAGCGTTATTGTCCGTACCGGTTTAGACAAGATATAATTCCGGATTTCATTTTTATCGATATCATCATCCGTGGCAAGTGCGGTGATAAATATAATCGGAATATCGGCTGTTGCGTCATGATTGTTTAAAACAACAGCAACCTCGTCACCCGGCATGTCCGGCATGACCAGGTCAAGGAGAATAATATCCGGGTGTTCTTTTTTTGCCAGTTCAACACCCTGCATGCCGTTTGTCGCGGTAATAACATCAAATACGCCATACTGCATGAGATTTTTTTTTACAAAGTAACAAAAGTCCTCTTCATCATCTATCATTAGTACTTTTATAGTTTTTGACATGTTACACCTCATTTGAGTTTATCTTTTTACGGTCTGTCTGAAGTTGAATATAAAAAGTCGTCCCCTGGTTTTCCCGGCTTTTAACATCAATGATCCCGCTTAACCGATCCATAATCATATGGGAAAGGCTAAGTCCCAGACCGGTGCCCTCATTGGTTGGCTTGGTCGTATAAAACGGTTCGAATATTTTCGGCAGATCAGCAGCCGGGATTCCTTTTCCGGTATCGGATATTTCAACAACAACCATTTTATCGCCAATGATGAAAAAATCCGCCTGCCGATAACCGCTTTTATATCCGATTTCCGAGACGGTCTGTTTTGAAACGTGAATCGTCAACCGCTTTTCATTCGAATCTTTCATGGCGTATATTGCATTATTGACAAGGTTTAAAAAAACCTGTTCAAGCATATTGAAATCAGCAGCTACTTCGATAAGTTTATCATCATATTCACGAATTACTTTTACATTGTTTTTTCGGATACTGTGTTTTGCCAGCGACAGCACATTGTCGAGCAAAGGACAAAGAGGGAACCCGGTGATTTTGTATGTCGATTTTTTTGAAAAAGATAAAATGTTTTTGATGATATTATTGGCCCGGTTGACTGCATTTAACATTTTATCTATTGATTTGCGAATATGAGGATTATCATTGGTAAGATTAAAGTCCAGGTAATCAATTCCCATATAAATAATTTCCAGGGGATTCCTGATTTCATGTGCGATACCGGAAGCCATTCGGCCAAGAGCGGACATTTTATCTTTTTGTATCAACTGGTCCCGGGTTTTTCTCAGCAATTCGATCGTATCATTTAATTTGTTCTCTTTTTCAACCCGCTCGGTGATATCCTTTGAAATAATGCATACCGAACTCACCGCCCGGGTTAACGGATTTCTTATCGGGCTCAGCGTATTGGCAAACCAGATACCATGCAGTTTATCAAAGGACTCATTCTGCACAGTGTTATTGCTTTGAAATACCGATTTCACATCGCCCAGTGATTTTTCCGCTTGTTCGTCATCTCCGTTGTGAATAGATGACACAGTCAAACCGAGAAGACTCTTTTCATCCGAAAATCCATAAAACTCGATAAATTTTTGATTGGTAAATAAATATTTACCGTCCTGATCGACGATACACATCATTACATCCGTTGCCTGAACAATTTGCTCGTAGCGATCTTGGATCTCTTGAATTTTTTTATCTTTATCTTTTAAGCGGATCGTAATCAGGTACCCATAAAAAACCGTAATGATAAGAATCAGTGGAATGCGGATTGAATAAGAAATCGCCAGCGGACCGGACAAAAAGCCTTTTTGGTATAACAACCATCCGTAGATCACTGAAAAAATAAGGGCATTTATTATCAAATATTTAAAGCGCGAACTGATTGTTGTTAATGAGACAATAAAAAAATACATCAGGTATAAATCAGAACCGACATATCCGGAAAAATAGATCCCGGCCGGAAGCATGATGCTGTCACATAAAACAAGCCCATAAAAAATTTTCGGGTCATAAAAAATTTTTTTAGGCATAAAAGCGACAATCAGGTTGGTAAACAAATAAACAGCAATAAAAAAGTATCCAAAATTCTCAAATTGTTTGTTCGAAGATGGTGTAAAAATTATGAAATAAGCGGTTGTGATTATGACGACAAGTCGAATGAGAAAAATCATTTGTTTTCTGGAATATGTGGTTGGCATATTATTTCCCCTGCTCAAAAAAAATTTAAAATTCAAGTGGACTATAACCGGCAATAAGAATTCTCATCCGTTCAACCGTTTTGCTATTAAACCGGACTTTTAACAACTGCTCTCACTGCATCAAGCAATTGATGCCGCTCTATTGGTTTTGTCCGTTTTCGGCATCAAATACTTTAAAGCCTCTTTTTTGTAAAAGCTTGCGGAGCAAAGTACGAATAGTAGGGGAGGGCTTTTATGCCCTACGGAAAACGGGCGGGGATAAACCCCGCACCCTACGGAATATAATTTTTAGGCCTTGATCATCATTTCGGTCATATGTAGGGGAGGGCTTTATGCCCTCCCGAAAAACAAGTATGACGAAGGTGTGAGTCATTTTCATCTCTGGATACCGGGCTCTACGGAAAATGGGCGGGGATAAACCCCGCACCCTACGGAATATAATTTTTAGGCCTTGATCATCGTTTTGGCCATATGTAGGGGAGGGCTTTATGCCCTCCCGGAAAATGGGCGGGGATAAACCCCGCACCCTACTTATCGACAGGGGATTACTTTGTCGTTCGTTCCTCACTCCGCGTAATGACAACCTGGATTTAGAGGTTTTCGTTCAGGCACTAATAATCGCAAATCAGCTTTCAGTCTTATCCAAAAGCTTTCGGATGACTTTCAACAACTTGTTCCTATCAACCGGTTTTGTCAGAAACTCATCAATTTGCATTTCAGGCCCTGTTCGGATCTTAATCGTGTCGGAAAACCCGGTACACAGAATCACCGGTACATCATGACGAATTTTTTTAATCTCATCCGCGAGTTTATCTCCGGTCATGTCCGGCATGGCCATATCCGTGATAATCAGATCAAATTTTTCCGGTGTGGCGCAAAACGTCTCCAATGCCTCCACGCTGCCGGGTCTTGCCGTGACCGTGTATCCAATTCTATCAAGGCTTCGCTGCAGCATTTTTACAATTGTTGGTTCATCATCCACCAGAAGAATGTGTTCCGTGCCCCTGGGTAATGGTTCTTCGCTGGTATCCGGCAATTCAATTGATTGCTGTTCAGACAATGGCAGATAAACGTGAAACGTTGTCCCTTTTCCGGGCGCGCTGCTGACGGTGATATCCCCTTTGTGGGATCTGACGATACCATGGACCACGGAAAGACCCAATCCGGACCCTTTCCCGACCGCCTTTGTTGTAAAATACGGTTCAAATATTTTTTCAAGATGGTCCTTGTTAATGCCTGTCCCGGTATCACTTACCGTGATCCGTGCATAATCTCCCGGCGTCAAATTTATATTTTCTGAGATCTCATCAAAACTGACATAATCAACATCAACCATCAGTACGCCACCCGTTTCCGACATGGCATGGTTGGCATTGGTGGCAAGGTTGATGAGCACTTGATGAATTTGCGTAGGATTGGCTTGAACAACCAGTTGTTTGTCGCATATATTCCCCTGAATATTAATTGATGCGGGAATGGCTGACCGGAGCATCTTGACGGCTTCTTTGGCCACCGGGTTGATAGGAATAGGCATGAATTCAAATGCATCCTGCCGACTTAAGATCAGGATCTGACCAATCAGGTCTTTGGCCCGGATTCCGGCCGTAAACACCTCTTGAAGGTTTTCCTCAAGCGGTGATCCTTGTTCAACATCATCAAGGGATAATTCAGTAAATCCGATAATTGATGACAAAATATTGTTAAAATCATGGGCGATGCCGCCGGCTAAAGTGCCGATTGATTCCATTTTCTGAGCCTGTTGGAGTTGAGCTTCCAGCTTTTTGCGCTCGCTGACGTCGCTCATCACCATACGGCAGACCGGCGCACCGTTGCGCTCGGCAATGGTGGCGGACAGGAGCGCCCAGAATGACTCCCCGGCACTGGTCACCAGCCGCAGTTCACACGCCTGGGGCTCTCCGGACTCAAAGAGCTTTTTGCGGTGAAGATAGTAGCTATTCTGGTCTTCCGCGATGATAAACCGGGAGAGCGGCTGCCGAATCAGCGCCTTTCGGGTCAGTCCCAAAAGGCCCGCAGCGGTGAGGTTGGATTCCCGGATAATCCCCTCCTCGCTGAGGGTAATATAGCCCACCGGCGCAAAGTCATAGAGATCAACATAGCGTTCCCGGGAGGCGGCGAGATCTTCTTGGGTGGTGCGCAATTCCTCGTTCTGCATTTTCAGTTCGATCTGATGCACCCGCAGTTCGTGAAGCATTTGCTTTATCTCTGCCGGGGACAGGTTGTCGATGTTTTCCAGCAGCGATGTTTCCCTGTCGATTTTTTCGGCCCGTCTACGCAGGTCGCCGGATGGGTCGGTAGTGTCTTCTTTCATTTGACTTCTCCTGTGGATGGTTTGCCGGACGTGTTTGTACCGGATGTGTTTGGCCCGGATGTGTTTGGCTCGTCCGGCACTTTCCCCTTGCCCCGTTCCGTTGTCGCAATCGCATACATCACCCCTGCCTCATTCATCAAAGCCGTGGAAATTATCGAGACCTTCACCATGGAACCGTCTTTGGCGATCCGCCGGGTGAGATGCGGCTTCAGAATTTCCGCCTGACTGAGCTGAATAATTTTGACCAATGCGTTTTTGCGCAACCCCTCCGGAATCCGGTCGCGGACGTTCATCGCCAGCGCCTCGGTTTCACTCCAGCCATACATGCACACCGCACCGGGATTCCAGGCGATGATGCGGCCCTCCAGATCCTGCACCGTGACGGCATCGTGCGAATCGCGAACCACCACCGCCAGGCGAAGCAGGTCATTGGCTTTGTGCAGCGATTCCCTTGCCTGTTTCATCTCGGTGATATCCACAAAGGTGATTACCACGCCCTCAATCACGTTATCGATGGTGCGGTAGGGCAGGATGCGCATCATGTACCAATTATCATTAAAGGTCTGCACTTCCACCTCCCGGATAATCAGGGTGTCCAGCACGGCCTGCGTGTCCGCAACCAGGCGGGTGTAGTTTTTCAGATTGGAGACAATATGCGCCACGGGCCTGCCCACGTCGCTTTGGATCAGATTGATGATCTTGGTGGCGGTCGGGGTGAAGCGCAGGATGTTCATGGCGTGATTCACAAAGACGGTGGCGATTCTCGTGCCGGCCAGCAGATTGTTCATGTCGTTGTTGGTTTGCGACAGATCAGACACCTTGGTTTGCAGCTCGTTGTTCACTGTCGCCAGTTCCTCGTTGACCGATTGCAGTTCTTCTTTGGGGTCCTCGTTGGTGGATTGCAATTCTTCGTTGACCGACTGCATCTCCTCATTGGAAGATTTAAGTTCTTCGTTGGAGGTTTCCAGCTCCTCATTGACGGACTGGAGATACTCCTCATTGTTTCGCAGTTCCTGCTGAAGCTCAGCGATGCGGGCGGCTGTGTTCGGGGCCGTATTCGAGTCGGTGTTCGAGTCGGTGTTCGAGTCTGTGTTCGGGGCAGGAGATGTGCCTTTTTCGCCTCGAGCATGTTGTCCGACTTTTTCCCCGCGTGCCGGGTCGGTCTGATCCTGCGCTTTTTCCAGAACGACCAGATACAGGGGCGCATCGGGTGACGCGGGAGATTCTGCGGCCACCGGGCAAATGGTCAGGTTGAGTGTGGTGAAATCGCCGTTGGTTTTGACGCGCAGGCCATTGTGGCGCACAATGTCTTTTGTCCCCACGGCTTTATGCAATGCCGTGGTCAGGTCGCGCTTCAATCCCTGGCGGGCCATTTTCAAAATGTTGTTTGTTCCCGATTCGCCCGGCGTTGGTTCCAGATACAAACCGGTGCGGCCGTGGAGGTAGAGAATATCGCCCTGACTGTTGACAAGCGCGCCTGCCGGAACGACCTGCTTCAGGAGCGACTGTTCGGTGAGCTCCCGCAACGGCAGTTTCTTAAAAGCGCCCGTCTTTTGACCGGTTTGCGGAAACCCTGCTTCAACTGCCATCATGGGCGGCTGAAAACGGGCCAGGGCCGCACGTCCCGTGCCGTGAAAATCATCCTTGCGCTGATAGATTTTCTGCTTGCGGTCGTGCACGGCAAAGAGATCGTCAAACTCGCCCACGGTCTCCGATGTGCCCAGAAAGAGAAAACAGCCCGGGTTCAGGGCGTGGTGAAAAAGGGGGATGAGCTTTTTCTGCAAGTCGCCGCTCATATAAATCAGCAGGTTGCGGCAACTGATCAGGTCAAGTTTGGAGAATGGCGGGTTTTTGATCACATTCTGCTCCGAAAACACCAGCATATCACGGATGGATTTGTGGATGCGAAAGGCGCTGCCGTCGGATTCGATTGCAAAAAATCGCTTCAGCCGCTCCTGTGAAACATCGACGGTGATACTGGCCGGATAGCGTCCGGCACGCGCAATGGTTATGGCCTTGCTGTCGATATCAGTGGCAAAAACCTGCACCTTGAAACTCCGCTTCATTGCGGTCTGTCTTTCGGCAAGCAAGATAGCCAGCGAATAGGCTTCCTCTCCGGTGGAACAGCCCGGCACCCAGATGCGGATTACGGATTCCGCGCCTTTGCCGGTAAAAAGTTTGGGGATAATCTGCTCTTCAATTATGGTGAAGGCTTCCGGGTCGCGGAAAAAACTGGTTACCCCGATCAGCATGTCATGAAAAAGCGCATCCACCTCCACCGGTGTCTGCTGTAAATGTCTGACATAGCTTTCCATCGTGTCGATCTGATTAACGGCCATGCGCCGTTCAATACGGCGATTAATCGTGGACGGTTTGTACTGGGAAAAATCGTGACCGGTCTGGGCGCGCAGCACGATAAATATCTTTTTGAGCGCGTTTTCGGCCCTGGACGCTGGGACAGCGCCGGAATGAGGGAGCTTCCCGAAAGCATGGGCCACATAAGAGATGATTTGGGCGGGCATCTCCGCCGGCGGCAGCTCGTAATCCACAAACCCGGTAGAGATGGCGCTTCGTGGCATACCGTCATACTCGGCGGAGGCTGGGTTCTGGGCCATGGCCATGCCGCCTTCACCCTTGATTGCCCGGACGCCCAGCGTGCCATCAGAGCCTGTGCCGGAAAGGATGATGCCGATGGTGCGTTCTTGCTGATCATGGGCAAGCGACCGGAAAAAAAAGTCAATCGGCAGCCGATGACCACGGGGAGCGGCGGGTTCCATTAATTGGAGGGCGCCATTTAAGAAAGCCATGTCGCGGTTGGGCGGGATGATGTATGCGCAGTTGGGCAAAACCGTCATGCCGTCTTTAACTTCAAATACCTGCATGCGGGTGTAACGCCGGATAAGGTCGGTGAGGATGCTTTTGTGATCCGGGGCCAGATGCTGCACCAGGATAAAGGCCATATCCGGATCGGTTTCCGCAGGCATACCGGAAAAAAATGCCTCAAAAGCCGCCAGCCCCCCGGCCGAAGCGCCGATGCCGACGATGGGGAAGTTGACATCTTTCTTTAATTTTTTATCGACGTTACTTTTTTTGGTTGGAATCTTTTTGTCAAAAGATGCTTTTTTTTTGGTTGGCATAGTTATTTCCTATCCTTAATTTTCGGCCTTGATCATCGTTTCGGCCATCCTGTAGGGGAGGGCTTTATGCCCTCCCGAAAAACGAGTATGACGAAGGTGTGAGTCATTCTCATCTCTGGATACCGGGCTCTACGGAAAACGGG
>JAQIBZ010000319.1 GCA_027858815.1 Desulfobacteraceae bacterium | reverse complement strand
ATTTAAAAGAAAATGACATATTTGTCTTTAAATTTAATAGATTAAAAGATGCCGGGTATGATGCAGATAAAAAAATGTATCACGAAAAATGCATCTCCTGTCATAAAGAAAAAAGGAATCAGGGAATAAAGTCCGGCCCGCTGATCAGTGAATGCCGCATGTGTCATACGCAAACCCCTTCTTATCTTTCTTCGACGCGGCCGTTTGGTCTGGATAAATCCCTTCATTACCGTCATGTCATTTCAGATACCATAAAACCAACTCAAAAAGACAAAGACGAAAACTGCGGACAATGTCACCATGAATTTGACAAAAAATTAAACAAAACTATTTATATCAGGGGCAAGGAGGGGACCTGCCGGTATTGCCATTATCCACAAAAAACAGATGAGGCCCGTTCGTTTAAAACAGTGGCCCATGAAGATTGTCTCAACTGCCACTATCCATTAAAATCAGAAAATATAAAAGCTGGTCCTACAGATTGTGCCGGATGCCATGATGCAGAACAACAGAGAAAAGTTGAAATCATTGCAGATATTCCCAGAATCAAACGAAATCAACCGGATGACGTGCTTCTGTCTCTCTGGCTGGAAGAGGCTGTTAAATCTAAAAAACCCTCTTTGCAGTTTATTCAGCCGGTTGCATTTAATCACAAATCCCACGAAGCTGCTACAGACACATGTTATGCATGTCACCATAGTTCAATGGAATCATGCAACGGCTGTCATACACGCATTGGAACCGAGAAAAGTAAATATACCCGACTGGGAACGGCGATGCATTCAACCAAATCCTTGGGCAGTTGCATCGGGTGCCATATGTCAAAACTGCAGGATAAAAACTGCTCCGGATGCCATTCACAGATGAGCAGTAAAACCTTTTCTGAAAGCAACTGCAATAAGTGCCATACCGTCGACAGAAAATCGCTGGTTCCGATTCCTTCAGACAATAAGGATTCGGTTAAAATTGCCGAATCTGAAATTAGTTCATGGTCGCTTCCCAAATCATTGGTACCTGAAAAAGACATCCCGGAAAATGTGACCATTAATATCATGAAAGACCAGTACGAAGGTGCGACATTTCCTCACCGGAAAATCGTGCAGGCCCTTTACGCCGGGATACAGAAAAATAAGCTGGCCGTTCATTTTCATAGAGACGCTCAAACCATGTGCACCGGATGCCATCATAACAGTCCGGCATCTGTCATGCCGCCCAAATGTGCATCCTGTCATGGGATTTTGCCGGAACAGGATGGAAGGCCCGGCTTAAAAGGTGCTTATCACGCGCAATGTATCGGCTGCCATCAGGAAATGGGAATTGAAAAACCGGTGGCCACGGATTGTATATCATGTCATAAACTGCAAACCAAATCAGCGCAACAATCAGACTGATTCTGTATTAAAGGTTTAAAACCATGGGGATTACCCGAAGACAATTTTTTGGTTGGATGGGTGCTGCAGTCGGAAGCCAGGTTTCCCTTCGCTCGAATGCAAACGCCGCTTCAAATAAGCATTTCACGGGCTATCCCGACAGCATGGGGGTGCTGCATGATATTTCCCGCTGCATCGGATGCCGGAAATGTGAAGCCGCATGCAATGAAGTCAACAGCTTGTTGCCCCCGGATCGCCCGTTCGATGATTTAACCGTACTGGCACAAAAAAGGCGACCGCATGCAAATACCTATACCATTGTGAACCGGTTCTCTTCGTCGGACAGACAATTGCCGGTTTATGTAAAAAAGCAGTGCAACCACTGCAAGGAACCGGCCTGTGTGTCTGCCTGTTTTGTTAAAGCCCTGAAAAAATCCGAAACCGGAGCGGTGGTATATGACGCATCTCTTTGCGTTGGATGCCGTTACTGCATGATCGCATGCCCGTTTGATATCCCGGCCTATGAATATGACAATCCGTTCACACCGGAAGTCACCAAATGTACCCTTTGCCAGCCGAGAATCGAAAAAGGGCAGCTTCCCGCGTGTGTTGAGATCTGTCCCAAGGAAGCTTTGACATTCGGTAATCGGGAAGAATTGATTCAAATTGCCAGGCAGCGGATTAAATCACACCCGGACCGCTATGTGGATCATATCTACGGTGAACATGAGATGGGCGGCTGCAACTGGCTGTACATTTCAAATGTGCCGTTTGCCGATCTGGATATGCGTGAAGACCTGGGCATTACACCGGCACCTGCCATGACCAGCGGCTCTTTAGCCGCGGTTCCGGTTGTTGTCAGCCTCTGGGTTGTTTTTATTACCGGCATCCATGCAATTTCAAAACGAAAAGAGCAGATGGCTGTAAAAGACAAACAAAGTGCTGTCGACGCCATTTTAAAAACAGAACAGGCCCGTTTAACCGACACCGTTGAAAAACTCAAAGCAAAAGCTGCCGAAGAAAAAGAAGCAGCCATAAAGCGAGAAGTCAAAAAAGCACTGGACGAAGTAGCAGAAAAAGCTGTGGCTACCGTGCCTGATCCGCCGGAATCGTCTTCGAACCTTTCCGAATCCCCACAAACCGGAAAGCAGGAGTAAGAATAAATGTCACAACCTATGCAACCGGTAAAAACGGTCATGACGCCCTTTAATATCATCTCCGGTATAATTATCCTGATTGGTGTCGTACTGACGATTTTAAGATTTTCCAAAGGGATCGGCGCCGTCACCAATCTTGATGACAGCAATCCCTGGGGAATCTGGATCGGATTTGATCTGTTATGCGGCGTCGCCCTGGCTGCCGGCGGTTATGTCACATGTGCCACATGTTATATTTTCGGACTGAAACACTTCAAAGTCGCCGTACGACCGGCCATTCTCACTGCTTTTTTAGGATATGCGCTGGTTGTTGTGGCACTGAGTTATGATGTGGGAAGACCCTGGCGACTGCCGTATCCGATTTTTTTCTCCCAGGGCACTTCTTCCATTCTTTTTGAAGTGGCTTTGTGTGTCATGCTTTATCTTTCTGTATTATTCTTTGAATTTATTCCCGCAGCCTTTGAATGGCTGGGCTGGAAGCATGCCCATAATATTATCGGTAAATTTTCTCTGGTGCTGGTTATTTTCGGTATTATTTTATCCACACTGCACCAGTCATCCTTAGGGGCGCTTTTTCTGATTGCCCCATCAAAGCTGCATCCTTTATGGCACTCCGGTTATCTGGCAGTATATTTTTTCATTTCCAGCATATTTGCCGGTATGTCTATGGTGATCTTTGAACATATGGTGGTCGACCGGTTCCTTCATGACAAAATAGATGAAGAACATGATATTCAAAGCAACAATGTGGCCTTAGGATTTGGAAAAGCGGCCGCTTTTCTGATGGCCGGATATTTAATGATTCAGGTGATCGGTATTGCTATTGACAATGACTGGAAATATCTCGGTACACGATGGGGGCTCTGGTATCTGTTCGAAATGATCGGTTTTGTCGGACTGCCGGCTGTTGTCTATGGCATTGGTGTCCGGGAAAACAATATCAGACTGATTCAATGGACTTCTTTCTGGGTGGTAATAGGCGTTGTTTTAAACCGGCTGAATATTTCCATAGTTGCTTTTAACTGGCAACTGCCAATGGAACTGCGTTATTTTCCCAGCTGGATGGAGATCATGACAACCGTTTTCATCATTACAGTGGGTATTGTGCTTTTTAAATTTATAGCAACCCGGATGCCTATTTTGCATGAGCATCCGGACTATCCGGACGACCACTGATAAAGGCTTCCGGATAATCATTTTGGGGTGTTATCGGTCGAGGATATACTCATGAAGGCTAAGCCAAATGTCCAATTTCTGCGTTGCGCTGCATCCCACATCATTCAACGTACAACAGTACGTCTTATTCTTCGGGATTTGCGACGCCTTGAACTTGAAAATTTGGCTTAACCTTCGAAAATATTTTTTTTTAAGACTTAAACGACAATAAAGCAGGGAAAAAATGGAAACGGAATTCAATACACTTCAGGACTTTATGACCCATACCAAGGGAATTGCCTATCTGCTGATTGCAGTGGCCCTGGTCGGTTTGCCATTGTTCTGGCGATTTTTAACCGGCCGGGATGATAAGAAAAAAACGTTTTAGGAGCATATTATGGTTGACTGGCTGACCGGGCCCGGATTATGGCTGTCCATCGGCGTGTGCCTGATCGGACTTTTTGTCCGGGGAGTTCTTTATGTCAAAGGGTTGAACTGGCAGTTGGATCGCGTTGCCTATACGGCTCATCCAAAGGCCGGATTAAAAGGCGCGCTGCGTTCTATCTTCTTCTGGATTCTTCCTTTTGGCACTCACAGCTGGCGGGCCCAGCCGTTTATGACCGTCCTCTTCTTCGTTTTTCATATCGGTGCGGTCTGCATCCCTTTGTTTCTTACCGCCCATACGATTATTCTTAAAGAAACAATGGGCATTTCGTTAATGTCGCTCAACCAGACCATCGCTGATCTAATGAGCTGGGGTGTTATTATCAGTGCTGTTTTTTTGACATCCCGCCGCCTGATATTACCGGAAGTACGGATTCTTTCGACCGCATACGATTATCTGATCCTGATTCTTTCCGCCGCGCCGTTTATTACCGGCCTTATCTGCCGCTATGAAATCGGCAGTTATTCATTTTTTCTGATTATTCACGTTATCTTAGGAGAGATACTGCTGATCTCAATCCCGTTTACCAAATTATCCCATATTCTGCTGTTCTTTTTATCCCGCGCCCAGATAGGCATGGATTTCGGCATCAAACGCGGTGGGATGAAGGGGAAAGGCATGGCATGGTAAAAATTTCAGGCTTCCAGACAATTGTTTTGGGTGCGTTATCGATTCGGGATATACTCATATGTATTATCCATTCCCTGCTGCCGTCCCCACATTATTATCTAAAAGCCTTTAATATCGTTAAAGATTCAAGTATGGGAGAAATACCAAATGCCTGAAGGAACACTTTGCAATAAAATTCCCATTCAAACAGATGAAGCATTAAAAACATTATTATCAGATACCGCCGGCAGACAATATTACAGTGAAATGGAATCTCTGGCGGTTGACCAGAAACTGTTGTGGGAAACTATTCAAAAAACCTGTAAATCCCGTATCCATACCTGGCTTAAAATCTGTGCCCACTGCGGAATGTGTGCGGACAGCTGTTTTCTTTACCGGATTAATGACCAGGACCCCAAACAGGTACCGGCCTATAAAATCCAATCAACGCTCGGTGAAATTATCCGGCGCAAAGGCAAAGTGGATAATGCCTTTATGATGATGGCAATGGAAACCGCCTGGGCAAAATGTACCTGCTGCAACCGTTGCGGCCTGTATTGCCCCCATGGCATTGATGTGGGGATTATGATGGGCTATCTGCGCGGACTTCTCTACCAGCAAGGATTCGTTCCATGGGAACTCAAAATCGGTGCCGGCATGCACCGGGTCTATCACGCACAGATGGATGTTACCGATGATGACTTTGTGGAAACCTTTACCTGGATGGCTGAAGAATATGAAGAAGACTATCCCGGCCTGACCGTGCCGGTGGATAAAGTCGGAGCAGACATCATGTACACGGTCAATGCCCGTGAGGTCAAACATTACCCTGAAGACCTGGCCGAAGCCGCCATATTATTTCATTTAGCCGGAGAAAACTGGACAATTACGAGCCGGGGATGGGAACAGACCAGCCTGGCCATGTTTGCCGGAGACTGGGAAGCCTGTAAAATTCAGGTGGAATCTGTTTATGACGCCATGGAACGTTTAAAACCCAAGCGCATGGTGGGCACCGAATGCGGTCATGCCCACCGGGCAACGGTTGTGGAAGGGCCATACTGGGCGGGTCGAAAAGATGGTTTACCTCCGGCAGAATCGATTCATTATGTCGAGTGGCTCGCTGAAGCATTGCGCACCGGCAAATTAAAAATTGATCCGAAAAAACGAATCAAAGAACCGGTCACCCTTCAGGATTCCTGTAACTATGTCAGAAATCACGGGCTTAAAGAAATTACACGGGAAATTATCAGTTATATCGTGGAACCGGGCTACTTTATTGATATGGCCCCTAACCGGGAGCACAACTATTGCTGCGGCGGCGGGGGCGGTTTCAACGGTATCGGATTGTATCGAAAACAACGCAATAAAGCATTAATCACCAAACGGGATCAAATACTCAATACCGGGGCAAAACTTGTGCTGGCACCCTGCCATAACTGCTGGGACGCGATCCGTGATTTGGAGGAAGAATACAACATCGGGATTCGCTGGTCTTTTTTAAAACCATTACTCATCAATATGGTTGAAATTCCTGAACACCTTAAGCCGAAAGAATAGGTTGCGGTCATTGTTTTAACGAAACGCATACCCAATAATGAGGTGATCACATGTTTAAAAAAATTTTATTTGCCACTTCCGCCACAGAGGCCTGTGACCATGCGGCCCGGGTAGCGTTCGATATCGCGCAGCGTTACAATGCCCATATTGATGTTTTCCATGTTCTCGGTATCCCTCCCCGGGGCTTCAGCCAGATTGTCGTTGATGTGACGACCGGAGACGAAGTCATACTGGATGATAATTATCGTGATCTGGTCAAAGAAGAAATCCGTACCTACTATGATCATCAAATCGAAAAAACGGAAAACTGGTCTATTGATGTGGCCATCGGCCTGCCCCACCGTGAAATTTTAAGAATTGCCCGAAATATCAAACCGGATATTATTGTTATGGGTGGAAGCACCGGCGCTTCCGGCTCCTATGCGGCGAAAAAAATTGTCACCGGATCTACTTTTCAGCGGGTCGCCAAGGCAGCCCGGTGCCCGGTCATGGTCATTAACCGGCCGGCTGCATCTTTTTGGGGCGGGTTTTCCAATGTTGTCTTTGGTACGGATTTTTCAGATGCGGCGGACAGCGCCTTTGCATTCGCACTTGCACTGGTTAAAGAGTTGAATTGTGAATTCCACATATTTCACGCCTTAGATATTACCCGCTTTCAGATAAACAATTTTCACACACAGGATTATATCGAAGATCAGATCCGTAAAGCCGGTCAGCAGTTGAGGTTTAAATATGCTTCAAAGATGAAAGCATTCCGCCAATATAATATGGCGGTTTGGGAGGGAATCCCGTTTGTTGAAATTGTCAAATATGCCAGGGAAAAACAAGCGGACTTGATCGTTATGGCCCACAATACCCGCAAAACAGAAGACGGTGAGGCATCTATCGGGAGTGTTGCCGAACAGGTTGTTTTGAGGGCTAACTGCCCGGTCATTAGTATCAACAGGTCTGCAGGGAAAAAACAGCAAAGCATTCCACTGGCGGATCAATAGATCGGCATAAAATATTTTAATACCGGGGGGCGAATAATGAAGAAAAAGATATTAATTATTGAAGACGACCCTGCTGTTGCAGAATACCTGACAACGCTTTTCGAAGACAACGGCTATGCCGTTTGCTCGGCGATGTCTTCACAAGACGGTTTCGAACTCGCCCAAAAAGAACGGCCGGATCTGGTCACGCTGGATTTGGAACTTCCGGATGAATGGGGGCCGAGATTTTACCGAAGGCTGTCTTCGGACAAAACGTTGAAAAATACGCCAGTTATCGTCATCAGCGGCCTTTCAGGAAACAAATATGCTGTCAGCAAAGCAGTGGCCAGTTTTTCTAAACCATTTGACAGGGATAAACTGATAAAAGTTGTCAAAGAAACTTTAGATTAAAATGTCCGGAATAATATTAATTATTGATCATGACATACAACTTGCCCAGGCGCTGGCAGTTTATCTTGAACGCAAGAAATTTGACGTTCATCTCGCCGAGTCTGCTGAAGAAGCGCTGGAAATGATCAAAATCCTGAACCCGGCAATCATCCTTGCAGATCCCAATACCCCGGCCGATGAAAACTTTAGTGTTTTACGACAAATCAAATCGCTGAAACCGCACAGCCAGCTGATCATTTATTCAATGCCGGATGTTATCGAAAAGAATATGGATTTCTTTGGCACCGATGCCGTCGACTATATCAAAAAACCGGTCAGCAGCATTGAACTGGATCTCAGCCTGAAAAAAGCCAAAAAATGGCAGACTCTGGAACGAAAAGTTAAAAACAATTCTATAAAAATTAAAGACCTGAAAAATGCCCAGATACTTTTACAGCAACTCTTTGATGAAGTGCCTTGCTATATCACCGTCCAGGACCGAAATTACAGGGTTACAGCGACAAACCATCTGTTTAAAAGAGATTTTGGCCATGAAATTGGTGAATTTTGTTATAAAATATATAAGCACCGAACGACCCCCTGCACAGACTGCCCGGTTGCGGCAACATTCAAGGACGGAAAGCGTTACCAGACAGAAGAAGTTGTGACATCAAAATCCGGTGAACAATACCATGTACTGACGTGGACAGCCCCCATTCGCAATGAAGCCAACGAAATCACGCAGGTCATGGAAATGGCAACAAATATTACCCAAATCAGACAATTGCAGGACCATTTGACATCTTTGGGGCTGATGCTGGGTTCCATGTCTCATGGCATCAAGGGGATGCTGACAGCGCTTGATGGCGGCATCTATCTGCTTGAAACCGGCATCAACCGACAGGATCCCGACCGGACCAACCGGGCATTTAAACAGGTCCAGCAAATGGTCGAGCGCATCCGTAAAATTGTTTTAGATATCCTCTACTTTACCAAAGCCCGTGACCTTGAGTACCAGAAAATTGACATAAAAGACCTGGTTGGTTCGATTACCGACATTATAAAACCCGCTGCGTCAAGTCATAACATTGTATTCAACATCGCACTTCCAAAGTCTTTAGGACCGATTGAAGTAGATCCGGAACGGTTCCAATCCGCTCTGGTCAATTTTCTGGAAAATGCCGTGGATGCCTGTTCGTCAGACACTGCTAAAGCAAAACATCACATAAACTTTGACATATTTTTAAAAAGCAGTGATCAAGTCTGCTTTCGAATAAAAGATAATGGCATGGGGATGGATCGGGAAACACGGGAAAAAATGTTTACCTTGTTTTTTTCATCCAAAGGTTCTAGAGGCACCGGACTGGGACTGTTTATTGCCAATCATGTGATCCGCCAGCATGGCGGCAGCATCAAGGTCGAGTCCGAGGTAAAAACCGGTTCTATATTTGAAATATGCATCCCGATCAACCGGGCGTTAGGCACCACAAAGAAAACGCTACCACTGATTTCATAAGGTTTACGACTGATGAGACTGACCACTAAAAGCAGATACGGCACTCGCATGATTCTCGATCTGGCAATGCATTTGGAAGACGGGCATGTCCCTTTAAGCGAGATATCCAAAAGGCAAAACATATCACTTAAATATTTAGAAAAATTAATCCGGAAACTCAGGGAGGCAGGTTTTGTTTCCAGCCGGCGCGGCCCATCCGGCGGGCATAAGCTGGCTTGTTCACCGGATCAAATTACCGTGGGAGATATTGTCCGGACTTTGGAAGAGACCTCTGCTATTACCGACTGTTCTGAAAAAGATGAAAAACTTTGCGGTATTTGCAACCAGGCCGGAGAATGCTTGTCCCAGTGGGTTTGGATTGAAGCCAGCAAAGCAATGTTTGAACGACTGGATCAAATAACGATTGCCAAGCTTTTGGACAACCGGAAAACATTTATCCAGGATGCACGCATCTACAATATAAAACTGTGAAAAAACTTATTCAACTTTTTGACGCCATCCCCTGTTATATTTCAATTCAGGATTCCAGTTTAAAAATATTTTATACAAATCAGGCATTTAAAAGTGACTTTGGTGATGGGGGCATATGTGGTGGATGAGGCTATGATGGAGAGTGGAACAAACCGGGGGCCGGACTTCTATGCCGCAGCCTTTTGTGATGTTTGTACCTCCGTATTCATGCCCGGGAACCATTGACATGTTTTTCGAAGATCGTCGTTTAGCACTTGTACGCGGGTTTGCAGTAGCAGGTGTGCACCACGACGTGTCCAGCGCATTTGCTGTTTCTTCACAAAACGTTTGCTGACCACATAGTTTACCGTCGATTACGCCAGCCCCCGGTTTATTCCGCTCTCCTATATGGGGTCGTTCTAATCATTTAGGATAAATCCGTCACCGGTTTTATTATAACTTGCCGCATATAAACAATATACACTTTTCAAGCTCCCAGAAAAATAGGGATAATTTTTTTAAAAATTTTGCAACTCCTCCTTAATCGCCATTCCTAATTTTTCTAATATTATTGGCTTTTTAAGATATTTTCCGGCACCGAGAAACTGGGTTTTCTTTACATCATCAGTTTCAGAAAAACCACTCAGAATGATCGCTTTTTGGCCCGGATGATTTTTTATAATCCGTTTGTAGGTTTCATAACCATTTATGCCCGGATCCATAATCATGTCGAGCAGGATTAAATCAACAACATTCTCTTTCAAATACTCAATGGCTCGTTCACCGCTGGAAACAGCTTTATAATTATAGCCAAGCATGTCCAGCATCCCAGAGGTAATCTCCCGTTGACTTTCAAAATCATCAACAACCAAAATGGTTTCTCCGTTACCTTTATAGCTGGCTAAAGATAAATTGCTATCCGTTTTCAATATAGCCTCCCGAGAGATTGGAAAGTACAGTTCAAAAAATGTTCCGTCCACATCAGATTTTACATCGATATACCCTTTGTGGTCCCGCATGACATTCCAAACAACCGACAGGCCCAAACCGGTTCCGCTTCTGCCCATTTTCTTTTTTGTATAAAACGGCTCAAAAATTCTCTTGAGGTCTCGGGTTGATATTCCGGGACCATCATCAGCTACTGCAAAAACGGCATATTCCCCGATATCTATCTCTTCATAACCCTTTAACGGTCTTTCTAAAAAACGGTTATCGGTGGATACAGAAACATTCCCGATTTTTTTGACTGCTTCCGCCGCATTCGCAATCAGGTTCATAATAACTTTTCTGATATGAACATCAGATGCATCAATGTTTAATAAATCCTCAGCAAGATGAGTCTTAAACGTAACACCAGGATTAAACTGCTTAAGCTTTTTAAACTCAGGAGAATCAAAATAATTATAAATGAGATCATTTAATTTGAGCGGTTGTTTAGTGATTGCGACTCCCCTTGCAATGGTTAGAAGATCCTGAACAATCGCGGTAGCTCTATTGCCCGATTCCATAATGGTCTGCAGGGGCTTTTTGAGTTTGCTGTCATCAGGTAAATTCATTAAAAGCAATTCCGGGTACGAGACAATTCCCGAAAGAACGTTATTCAAGTCGTGGGCAACACCACCTGCCAACAGGCCAAGCGATTCCATTTTTTGTGATTTACGGAGTTGCTCTTGAAGTTTTTTACGCTCACTGATATCACGAGTAACGCCTAATATTTTGATTGGTTGTTGTTTTTGGTCATAAATAAATTGAACAACAGCCTCAGTCCAGACAGTTGCCCCACTTTTGTGATATTGCTCAAGCTCAAGGGTTTGGAATCTTAACGGATCAAAATTCTGACGTGATGCAACCACTTCTTCCTCCAAGACTTTACTGGCAACCGCTAATGATGATGGTGTCAGGGTATCTTCCAATTGCTTACCGGTCACCTCCTCTGAATTAAATCCCGTAATGCCAACAATAGAGGGACTGATATATGAAAAATGCAATGTCTCAAGATCAAAAATCCATAAGTTATCGCTTACATTGTCCGCTAGTAGACGATAGCGTGTTTCGCTCTCCTTCAACGCCTTTGCACTTTTTTTGCGTTCGGTGATATCACGCGCAATACCCTTAAATCCGATCGGCTGCCCGTTTTCGTCCTTCAGCAGCGATATCGATGTCTCCACATTACATCTGGTGTCATCTTTTCTGATGAGTTCCCAATCCAATGCCTTATATGATTCTCCGGTCCGATAGACGTGGTTAAATGCATGATAGATATTTTGCGAATTTTCCGGATCCATGTACTGATGATTATTCATGCCCATTAATTCATCATCTTCATAACCAAGGATACTGCACATGGCATTGTTATAAAAAGTAAAATTGCCGGCAATATCTACTTCAAAATAACCGTCTTCCATATTTTCAAGAATGGTACGGTATTTTTCCTCGCTCTCTTGCAGTGCTGCATCTGCTTGTTTTCGCTCAGAGACATCCATAATTGTGATAAGCCCGGCAGGCTTCCCTTTATACATCAAACTGCTGCCCGAAAGCGACACCCATACATCCCTGCCTGTTTTATGAATGATCTTAAGATCGTAGGCCCGTGGGGCAGGTTGACCGGATTGCCTTTTTTTCCCGCTTTCCAGCACCAGTTTACGATAGTCGGGATGCACGACTTCCCAGAATTGCATGCGGTAGAATTCTTCTGGTGTATAACCAGAAATGACTTCCACCACAGGGTTTGCATACACCCAGTAATCCTCCTGATAAATCATGATGGCGAACGGGCAGCGCTCGGCAAGGGTACGGAATTTTTCTTCGTTTTCCCGAAGTCGGTCCATCATTAGACGGCGTTCGTTGATATCCCGATTGATACCGATGATGCCGATGGGTCGATTGGTTTCATCCCGCAGAAAAGACACATTGGATTCTATCCAGACCGTCGATCCGTCTTTACGATACATTTCCACTTCCAGACTGCGGGATCGGTCCGGAGAGGACTGACCGGAAGCCTCTACGTCAATTTCTTTTTTAAACAAAGAAGCGATTTTTTCATGGGTCGTCGGGGACGCCTTTTCGAAAAAGGACGTGCCTATCAACTCCTCTGGTTCATATCCCCGGAGTTTTTTTACGGACGGACTGACATACGTGTAGTTCAAATTTATATCCATGGTGAAAAGGACGTCCGTGATATTATCCGCCAGTAACCGGTAACGTTTTTCGCTCTCCTGTAATGCTGTTTCCATCTTTTTTCGATCTGTTATATCTCGGGCAAATCCTTGGAAACCTCTCGGATTGCCGTTTGAATCACGCATTAGATATACAGAGGCTTCCAGATAAATGGTTTTGCCGTCTTTACCAAATATTTCATATTCTATAAATTCGGCAGGCTCGCCCGTTAAATAAATATTATTATAAATCTGAAATATTTTTTTGGCTGTTTCAGCTGAAGCGTAGTCGCGATAGTTTTTACCCTGCAATTCATTTTCTGAATAACCTGATACCTTGCTAATGGACGGAGAAAAATAAGAGAGCTCACCCTTAAGATTGATTTCATAATACCACTCATTAAAGCTGTTCAATATTACTTGAAATCTTTCCAGATCCTTTTTGTTGGCAGAAAGCTTACGCCGAAGCATTTTATTTTCTTTTTCAAGAAGTTGTATCTGGCCGGATGAATGATTTGAATTATGATTTGTTGTCATATGTAAAATTCTTTATAAAAGGATGGCGATTTAATATAAAAATGAAAATAATATAATTAGATATAATTATATTATCTGAAGTTTCCCCGTTTTTATCGAGACCGATCGGTGCGAGCCTCGATCGGGTGATTTAAATAGTCAATGAAAACAAGCACTTATAAAAAACAGTGCGTGCGTAACCTATTGATTTTACAGGAAATATAAAACCAATTTTTGAACAGAAAACAATATTTATATTAAATTTCAGTACTTTATAGTTGATTGCGAGGCCGTGTTATGGTATTCTTACTTCACCAAAAACAAAAACCCATAACACTAAAAGGCCTCGCATGTTCATATTACACGATATCCTCGGAAAACTCAAAAATGAATTTGTCCACTCACGAAAAGACGACGAACGGGCAGAATGGTTTATCAATACCCTGCTTGCCATCATCATTCCATTTACATCGGCAAAGACATCAAACCTCCTCCGATGTCTTCGCCACCTTTTCGGGTTTACTGACATTGGCAGAAAACGATATTATACGTTCATGGCCTCTCCCAAACTCCCCTGGCAAGCCCTTTGGCGAAGGCTTTGGAAAATGATTCCCAACCCCTTGACAAATGAGCGGCTGCTCTTGGCTTTAGACGATTACATCAACCCCAAGACCGGGAAAAAAATCTTTGGGTGCGCCAATATCTTTGATCATGCCGCCAAACAGAATCAGTCCAAATATCCATGGGCACAAAATGTCGTTGTTGTTGGACTGTTAAAAATAGTCAAAGGCCGCTGGGTCTGCCTGCCTTTGAACTATCGCTTTTACCACATGAAAAAAAGCATTGACCAAATGGCCGGCAAATCGAAAATCGAATTCGAAAGCAAGCTGGATCAAGCGGCTCAAATGATAACGGAAATTGCTGATATTTTTACAAACACCGCTATCATTGTGGTAACCGATTCATGGTTCGGCAACAACGGACTCTGGAAACCGCTCAAGGGAAAACTGGGGCAACGGATTCATATGATATCCCGTCTACGTTCCAATAATAATGTTTTCGAATTGCCGGATGCGTATCCCAAAAAAGGCCCCGGACGTCCGAGAAAATATGGTAAGAAACTTGGAAACACATCCTCTCTGGCCGACAGGTACAAGCATCGTGTACAAGAATTCAGG
Organism: Desulfobacteraceae bacterium; assembly: GCA_027858815.1. GTDB lineage: Bacteria > Desulfobacterota > Desulfobacteria > Desulfobacterales > Desulfosalsimonadaceae > SURF-3. Next base: position 637 of record JAQIBZ010000319.1, on the reverse strand, counting down.
ATCAATCTTTATGGCCGCGTCAGGACGGTTGTTGCGTATGACCGTATTGTAATGCTTAAAACCCTCAAATGCCCGGTCAGGGTGGTGTGGATTTATCGCAAGACCCGGTGGGTTGCATTATTTTCAACCGACTTGACACTTTCCGTACCGGAAATTATCGAATATTACGGCGCCCGCTGGAAGATTGAGGCGTCTTTCAAAGAGCTGAAACGAGACATCGGCAGTGCGGATACCCAAACGCGGAATACGAATGCCGTTAAAAATCATCTTCACTTTTGCATGATGGCCACCTCGGTGACTTGGATTTATGCCAGCCGGCTTGATAAAACACCAAGTCGTCGGCATGCGGTTATAGGTCGCAATCATTTTGCTTTTTCCGATGTCCGCCGATTGATTGCAAAGGCTTCGACGGAGGAGAATTTTAGTTTAGTTTGCCCGGAACCACGCAAATCCAAACTTAATTCTATTATGTCCGCACTACTTAGGATCGCCGCATGATCATTTTTAAGAAACTTGAGTTATTTGAATTAATTATTTTATTTTTCCGGATCGTACTGAATATGACATATTTTAAACATATTTTTATATATATTATTGTAATCACAGGAGTTTTAACAATGATACAACCTTCATCAAC